>WRFK01000147.1 GCA_009778835.1 Spirochaetaceae bacterium | reverse complement strand
ATACTATACCAGGTTTATTTTCTCTGGCTTCTGTCTCTTTTTTTCCTGAAAAAACTTTTTCTGGAGGATAATCTGCAAGAGAAAATATATTGATCTTTGTTTTGTTTATTTCAGTTTGCTATGGAGCAATAGCTTCTGTTATATCTGCTCCAGCTCCGGATGTTGCTATATTCGCTTTTTTAAAATTAAGGAGGGTATCGATAAACCCTTCTTCGCCATAATCAAAAGAGTGGTTGTTTGTAACATAAAGATATTTAAATCCTGCTTCCTTAAGATAAACTAAAACAGAAGGATCAAATTTGAAGTTAAATGATTTTTCAAGCTTTTCGCTTTTATTAGTTACAGCTCCTTCAAGATTGCCTATTGCAATATCACTTTTTTGTAATATTTCCAGAGTATCATTAAAAACTTTTTTTAGGCCATTGTCCGAGGAAAGGAGGCGAGAGACGCCTCTGCCAGGCATAATATCTCCTGTAAAACTAATCCATGTAATTTTCTCCTGAACAAGGTTTACATTTGCAATCTCCTCAAGCGATAAAATAATTTTTTCAATTTTTTCGCTTTTTTTGCCTTTGTTTTTATAATTAACAAATATAGCTTCTGTTTTTACTTTAAGAGGATAATTATGATCATCGGGATACAGCCCTTCAACTGCAATGGCTTTTTCAGGTAAAGAGATTTCATCCAAAGGTTTTATTTTATATTTATTTTCAATTATGTCATTATAGGAAGCGCTTAACGCGCTATCAAAAAAAATAGAAGAAGGGGCATAAAATTTTTCATCTATAATGATATTATGTTCTGCAATCTGATCTAAATTATCAGGTTTTCTGGCTTGGGAGGAAGTTGAAAAAAATCTGTTTTCAGAGAAACTGCTTACAAGATAAATTTTAATATCTTTATCGTATATTTTATTTATTCCAGGCTCTTTAATTTTGATCGCACTGTCAATTTTATTTAAATCTGCAATAAAGTTGTTTTTAACTGTTTGATCAATATTATCTTCCACTATTATCGCAACAGCAAGTTCTTTGCTGCAAGAGAAAAATATAATAAATGCCGGTATTATTACCGGTAAGATTAATTTTATTTTCATTAGTGCCAGAATACAAATAAAATTGCTATTTGTCATCCTGATTTTAATAGTTGGGGAAAATAAAATAGGCAGATCTATCTGTAAAAATTCAGAAAATATCTGTTTTAAGGTTAAAATCACACTCTTGGTTAATGACTATATGACTATCAACAATTAATTATAAACAGAGAAAACCGCTATTGCCAAGATATAGCTATTTTCACTATTATTTTAATATGCATGATTCTAAGCTGTTGCATCCAATTACAGGGAAAAAAATATATTTTATCGGAATCAAAGGGAGCGGAATGTGCGCTCTGGCAGAACTTTTTCATAAAGCAGGCGCTATTGTAAGCGGCTCTGATACCGAAGAAATCTTTTACACAGATTCAATATTAAAGCAGCTTGGAGTAAAATATAAAGAAGGGTTTAGTGAATCAAATCTGGATGATAATTATGATTTTGTAATTCATTCGGCTGCATATAACAGGGAAACAAATCCGGATATTCAAGAAGCTGTAAAACGTAACCTGTTGATAATGGAATATACCGAAGCGCTTGGAGCTTATTCAAAAAATATGCGTTCCTGCGGAATAGCGGGTGTTCATGGAAAAACAACAACAACCGGAATAACAGGTACGTTACTTAAAGAGATGGATCTTTCGGTATCTGTCCTTGCGGGTTCTGCGATTTCCAATTTTGACGGGAGATCAACTTTTGTTTTAGGAACAGATTATTTTATTGCTGAAACATGCGAGTATAAAAGACATTTTCTCTCATTTTTTCCGGATATAATAATTATTACCAGCATTGAGCCAGATCATCTTGATTATTTTAAAGATTATGACGATATATTTGACGCATTTCTTTCATATACCGAAAAACTTCCGGAAGATGGGGTGCTTATATATTGCAAAGATGATAAAGGCGCGAATCTTCTGGGAGATACTGTTGCAAAAAAAAGAAAAGATATAAAACTTGTTCCATACGGCATTGAGGCAAAGGGACTATTTAAAATAGAAAATATAAAACAAAGCAGCGGAATAACCGAATTCAATATTGCGGGAATAAAAAACAAACTTTCATTACAAATACCCGGAGTGCACAATGTTTTAAACAGCGCTGCTTCGATAGCTGCGGCAGTACATATAAATTCTTCGATTACAGGAAGTTCTATAGAAGAAGTTCTTAAAAAAGAATCAGCAAACATAGTTGCGGGATTAAAAAACTATAAAGGAAGCAAGAGAAGAAGCGAACTTCTTGGCACAGCATGCAACATTACCTTTATGGATGATTATGCCCATCATCCCACTGCGATAGAGACAACTCTTTCGGGCATTAAATCATTTTTTCCGGGAAAAAGAATCATTCTGGATTTTATGTCTCATACCTATTCAAGAACACATGCTCTTATGGAAGAGTTCTCGAATTCATTTGGAAATGCAGATATAGTTATTATAAACAAGATATATGCTTCAGCCAGAGAAAAAAACAGTAATTTTGGGGACTTGAATAGAATTTTTTTTGACAAAATAGCTGAAAACCATGATAAAGTATTTTATTACCATGAGCCTGATGATGCAGATGATTTTATAAAAAAAGAATTAAAAGATGGAGATCTTTTTATAACTATGGGAGCAGGCGATAATTGGAAACTTGGAATTAAACTATACAAATACTATAAACAATTAGAATCCCCGGAGAAAACCAGGGGCAGAGCGGAGAATTAAATGAAAAGCATGACCGGCTATGGGTACAGTGAATTCCAAAACGAAAAAATGGATATTGTCCTGGAATTAAAATCATATAATAGCAGATTTTTTGAACTTAATACTTCTATACCTTCATTTTTGTCTCCCCTGGAACCTCAACTGCGTAATTTTATAAATGAAAGAATTGAAAGAGGAAAAGTTGAGCTCTATATAAGAATAAAAGAATTGGAAGAAGATGCTGTAATAAGTATTGATAAAAATATTGCAACAGCAGGATTATCTGCATTAAAGCAACTTGCAGATATTGCAGGAATAAGCGAGTCTGTCAATCTTTCGCATCTTTTAAGGGTAGAGGGGATAATTAAAAAAACAAGAAATAAAGATATGGATTATTTCTGGGAAACACTAAAACCTGTTCTTGAAGAGGCTTACAGGCAATTTGATAACAGCAGGATAGAAGAAGGAAAAAAGAGCGAAATAGATATATTAAAACAAATAGAAATAATTTCAAATTCCATAAAAATAGTAGATAATTATGCAATGTCAATTGAAGAAGATATAAAAAAGAATCTTAAAGAGCGGTTTCAGCAAATGTTGGGTGATGCAGTAGATGAGTCAAGAATTTATGCGGAAACAGCAATTATGCTTATGAAGTATAGTATAAATGAAGAGATTGTAAGAATAAAAGCACATGTTGAAAGTTTCATTAAAGAAATAAAATCGGAAAACTCCCAAATAGGAAAAAAACTTGATTTTATATGTCAGGAAATAAACAGAGAAATAAATACAATTGGGTCCAAAAATTTTAAAGTAGAAGTAAGCCAGGCTGTAATTGATACAAAAGATGCTTTGGAAAAAATAAGAGAACAAATAAGGAATATAGTTTAGTATGAAAATAGCAATTTCAGGAAAAAGTGGGTGTGGAAACACAACTACCAGTAAACTTGTTGCCAGTAAGCTGGGTATAGAGTTCATAAATTATACATTTAGAAACATGGCAGAAGAAAAAGGCATTAAATTTGAAGATATTGCTGTTCTTGCGCAAAAAGATGACAGTTATGATGTTTTTCTTGATGAAAAACAGAAACAATTAGCTTCAAAAGGGAATTGTATTGTTGCTTCAAGGCTTGCTATCTGGCTTATAGAAGATGCTGACCTAAAAGTATTCTTAACAGCGCCTGCAGAAATAAGAGCCGGAAGAATACATAAAAGGGAAGGAGGCTCTTTTGAGGAGGTTTTTCAAAAGACAATAGCCAGGGATGAAAGAGATAGTGAAAGGTTTAAACGTATTTATAATATTGATAATCACAATTATTCACATGCGGACATTATTATTGATACAATTTTCTATTCATCCGAGATGGTTGCTGAAATAATTGTTGAAAAAGTAAAATCTATGCTTTAAAATAGTATAAAATAGTTAGATTTCAACTTAGGAGGGTTGTATGATTTCTTTTCTTTTGGGAATTTTTGGATTATTGCTAGGTTTTTTGATTTACAGCAAAATTGCAGAAAGATGCTTTGTTGTAAAACCAGAAGCTCAGACACCGGCATACAGATTAACCGATGGGGTTGACTATGTGCCCATGTCAAAATGGAAATGCCTGCTTCTTCATTTGATTAACATAGCTGGAACCGGTCCTATTTTTGGAGCAATTGCCGGTGCATTATTTGGCCCAGCAGCCTTTGTGTGGATTGTACTTGGGTGTATTTTTGCTGGTTCTGTCCATGATTTTTCAGTTGGTATGCTTTCTCTGAAAAACGACGGCTGTAGCATTGCAACAATAGTTGGCAAATTCCTTGGTAAAAAACCACTTCAGATCATGAGGGTTTTCTCACT
>WRFK01000146.1 GCA_009778835.1 Spirochaetaceae bacterium | reverse complement strand
CAAAAATCTTTTTCATACTTTCGGCAGTTGCAGCTCTTTTATCGCTTGCTGATTATCTGCTTATGCTCAAGAAAAAGTTCTATAATAAATAGAGTCTGTCCATTAAAGAACCGGCCTCCTGAAGCATGTCCGGAATTGTGGTCAGGCAAATAATTAAGGATTTTATGAGTAAACAACACCAACAACGCGTCATAAACCTCCAGGGCGCTTATAACTTCAGAGACATGGGTGGCTATGCAACTCAGGAAGGAAAGAAAACAAAATGGGGCATCATCTATAGAGCAGATGAACTATGCAGATTATCCGAAGAAGATTTGGAAATTTTAAAAGATTTGAATATTAAAACAATTATAGATTTCCGCGCCCTTGAAGAAGCAGTAAAGTCTCCTGACCAAAAACCCGTAACACTAATAAAAAATTTCAACCTGCCTATAGTGTTTGGAAGTATGGATTCTCTTATGAAAAGTATTGAACTAACAGGCGAAAAACTTATGATGCAAATAAATAGCTCGGCTATAGAAGAAGCGCAGGAGCAATATACGGAGTTTTTTAAAATCATATCAGACCCTTCGAATTTGCCGCTTATTTTCCATTGCGCAGGAGGCAAAGACAGGACAGGAATTGCTGCTGCTCTGTTTTTATCTTTGCTTGGGGTTGACAGGGAGACTATATATAAAGATTATCTCCTTTCAGCAGAATTAATACAAAAAAAATATCTTGGCTTAATGGAAAAAAATCCAAAACTTGCTCCGGGATTTACTGTAAAAAAGGATTACCTTAAAGCTGCCTTTGATACAATGGAAAACAAATATAGTGGTGTGGAAAGTTACCTTCTAAACCAGCTTGGAGTTGATTTCCAATTGGTAAAATCAATATATACTGAATAGCAGAGCTCTTTACATTTGCTTCTATAAAATAAAAAGAGCTGACACCATAAAATGAATGCCAGCTCTTTTAAATATTACATTTATAAAGTTCGATTCCCTTTACAGGGCAAAGTTCAAACCCTATAAAACTTTATTAAAGCAGTCCGCCAAGATTCTTAAGGAAATCCATTCTCCTCTTTGCGTCAACTTCTGCTTCTGCAAAAAGTTTTTCTGCATCTGCAGGAGCTGTTTCGAAAAGTGAAGTATATCTTCTTTCGCTTCTTATAAAATCCTGGAAACTTTCTTTTGGTTCTTTTGTTTCCCAAATAAATCTGCTTCCCGGTTCAAGGCTTGGGTTGTATCTGTAAAGCGGCCAGTATCCGGATTCAACAGCGCGTCTCTGCTCATTTTGTGTTTTTGACATATCAATACCATGAGCAATACATGGAGCATAAGCAATAATTATTGAAGGCCCATTATAAGCTTCTGCTTCTGCGAATGCTTTGATAGTCTGCGCTCTGTTAGCTCCCATTGCAATTGATGCAACATAAACATAACCGTAGCTTATACACATAAATCCAAGATTCTTCTTAGCCATTCTTTTTCCTGCAGTGGCAAAATTAGCAACAGCGCCAATAGGTGTTGCCTTTGATGCTTGTCCGCCGGTATTTGAATAAACCTCTGTATCAAGAACAAGAAGGTTTACATTTCTTCCGGAAGCAACAACATGGTCAAGACCGCCATACCCTATGTCGTATGCCCAGCCATCGCCGCCAAAAATCCATATACTCTTATCAAGGAAATAATCTTTAAGCTCAATAATTTTTCTAAGAGCGTCTTTTGCTTTACCCGATGCAGCTTTATAAGCAGGCTCAAGAAGCCCTGTGATCTGGTTCTTTAAATTTTGCGCTTCGTTGTCTTTTTTATCCCAATTGTCAATGGCTTTTTTAAGCGCTGCAGTAAGTTCCGCAGTTGTCCCCTCTTTTAAGAGTTCGTCTATTTTTATCCTGAGCAGTTTTCTGTTGTTATCAATAGCAAGTCTCATACCAAAACCATACTCTGCATTATCCTCAAACAGGGAGTTAGCCCATGTTGGACCTCTGCCTTCGTTATTTTTGCAGTATGGCACTGTTGGGAAAGTTCCTCCGTAAATCGATGAACATCCTGTTGCATTGGCAATCATCATATTTTCGCCAAAAAGCTGAGTTGCGAGTTTAATATAAGGTGTTTCGCCGCAGCCTGCGCATGCGCCGGAAAATTCAAAGAGCGGTTGTTTAAATCCAATGCCTTTAACATTGGTTTCAGATGCTCCGTCAAGAACGTTATTTGGCAGCTTGTCAAAATATTCTGCGCATTTTGGCATATTTGCTTCTCTTTCTTTTTCCAGTGCGCTGAATTCAAGAGCTTTTGCCTGATTCTTTCCAGGACAAACATCAATACAAACGCCGCATCCTATGCAGTCTTCTGTGTAAACCTGTATTCTGTATTCAAGGTTTCTTTCATTTTTTGTGCTTGAAAGAATAGTATCGAAATTCTTTGGTTTATCTTTGAGGTCTGCGGGTGCTATCTGTTTTGCCCTTATTGTAGCATGAGGACATGCCATAACACACTGGTTACACTGTATACATGTTTCTTTAAGCCATTTTGGAACACTTGGGGCAATACCTCTTTTTTCAAGCTTTGATGTTGCTGTTGGAATTGTTCCGTCAAAGGACATTTCAGATACAGGAATCTTGTCTCCTTCCTGATACATTATGGGTTTAATAATTTTTACTGCGAATCTTGATTCATTATCGCTAATGAGTTTTGGCGGCTCAAAGGAGGCGGAAATAGAAGAAGGAACTTTAACTTCTTTAAGAGCTTCTGATGTTTTATCAACACAGTCCCAGTTCATTTTTACAATATCTTCGCCTTTTTTTATAAAACTCTTTTTTATTGCGGATTTAATAAGGTCGATTGCTTCATTCTCCGGCAATACTCCAGAGATTTTGAAAAATGCAGCCTGCATTACTGTGTTTATTTTTCCACCAAGCCCCGAATCTTCTGCTATTTTAAGAGCATCGATATTATAGAATTTTACTTTTCTTTGTATTATTATTTCCTGCTCTTTTTTTGATAAATGATTGAAAACTTCTGCGCTGTCAAATTCAGAATTAAGGAGGAATGTTCCACCTTCCTTAATTGCACTAAGCATATCGTATCTTCCGATATATGCCGGGTTATGACATGCTATGAAATTTGCTTTTTTGATAAGGAAAGGCATATTGACCGAACTCTTGCCAAATCTAAGGTGAGAAGTTGTTATACCTCCTGATTTTTTTGAGTCATAAACAAAGTATGCCTGAGCATTCATATTAGTATTTTCACCAATAATCTTTATTGAGTTTTTGTTTGCACCAACTGTTCCATCTGAACCAAAGCCCCAGAAAATGCAGTTAATAACATCATCAGCCGTAACTTCTATATCATCTGTTACAGGGATCGAAAGATTTGTAACATCGTCTTCTATTCCTACTGTAAAGTCGTGAAAAGCTTTGCCATCTATGTGATCAAAAACAGCTTTTGCCATAGCAGGTGTAAACTCTTTGCTTGAAAGACCATATCTTCCGCCGATTATTTTAATATTTTTTCCATTGAGAGCTGCGGCAACATCTGTATACAAAGGTTCACCGATTGCTCCGGGTTCTTTTGTTCTGTCAAGAACTGCTATTTTTTTGCAAGTAGAAGGAATTGCATTAATAAAAGCATCAACAGAAAATGGCCTAAAGAGTCTTACTTTTACAAGACCAACTTTTTTGCCCTGCGATACAAGTTTATTAACTACAAGCTCAATTGTGTCGCAACCTGAACCCATTGCAATAATAACTTTTTCTGCATCTTTTGCTCCGACATAATCAAAAAGATGGTATTTTCTTCCAATAACTTTGCCTACTTTATCCATATATTCCTGGATAATTGCAGGAAGCGCGCTGTAATATTTGTTTACAGTTTCTCTTCCCTGAAAATAAACATCCGGGTTTTGCGCTCCTACTTTCAATACCGGCTTGTCTGGTCTTAAAGCTCTTTCTCTGAATTTTTCTATATATTCAGGCTCGATCATTTTGCTTATTGTCTCATAGGAAATTTCATCGACTTTCATTACTTCATGAGAAGTTCTAAAACCATCAAAAAAATTAAGGAAAGGGATTTGTCCTTTTAATGTTGCAAGATGTGATACAACAGCCAGATCCATTGTTTCCTGGATCGAGTTGGCTGCCATAAGGGCAAAACCTGTATTTCTTACAGACATTACATCGGAGTGGTCGCCGAAAATGGAAAGAGATTGGCATGCAAGAGATCTTGCTGATACGTGAAATACTGTTGGCAACATTTCTCCTGCGATTTTGTGCATATTTGGGATCATAAGCAATAATCCCTGAGATGCTGTAAATGTTGTGGTTAAAGCGCCTGCAGTAAGAGAACCATGCACTGCTCCGGCTGCGCCTGCTTCTGATTGCATTTCTACTACATCAACTGTTTTTCCAAAAGCATTTTTTCTTCCGATTGATGCCCATGAATCTGCATACTCTCCCATTGTGGAGGAGGGGGTTATAGGATAAATTGCTGCTATTTCACTAAATGCATAGGCAACATGCGCTGCAGCAGCATTACCGTCAATAGTTACTTTGGTATTTTCCGACATTATTTTTTCCTTATTTTTAGATTTTTTTAGTTTAATACTATAATTTAATTATAATTTGAATAATGGTAAAATACAAACATATTTT
>WRFK01000145.1 GCA_009778835.1 Spirochaetaceae bacterium | reverse complement strand
TTGATACCTGACACAGCGCATGGCACAAACCCGGCCTCTGCAGCAATAGCAGGATTTGAAACAGTTGAAATCAAGTCTGATGAAAATGGCAATGTAGACATTGCAGACTTAAAAGCAAAGATAGATGATAAAGTTGCCGGCTTAATGCTTACAAATCCAAGCACACTTGGACTGTTTGAGGTAAACATAAGTGAAATCGCAAAAATCATTCATAACGCAGGAGGTCTGCTCTACTGCGATGGTGCTAACACAAATGCAATTATGGGCATCTCAAGACCCGGAGATATGGGATTTGATGTAATACACTTAAACCTTCACAAAACATTTTCAACACCTCATGGCGGAGGCGGTCCTGGCGCAGGACCTGTTGGTGTAAAAAAAGAACTTGCACCCTATCTTCCCTGCCCAATGGTAATTAAAAATAGCAAAGATACTTATGAGTTTGATTATAATATGCCCCACTCTATTGGAAGAATCCGCACTTTCTATGGCAATTTTGCCATTCTTGTCCGGGCTTACTCTTACATCCGATCCATGGGAGCTGATGGTCTTAGGGAAGTATCTGAAACCGCAATTATTAATGCAAACTATTTAATGAATAAATTTAAGGAGTTCATGAAGATTGCGTATAACAGAGTATGCATGCATGAGTTTGTAGCTACAGGCACACCTCAAAAAGAAAAGGGTGTAAGCACACTTGATATAGCAAAGAGAATGCTCGATTTTTCTGTACATCCGCCAACGATCTATTTTCCTCTTATTGTCAAAGAATCAATGATGTTTGAACCTACAGAAACAGAGAGCAAGCAGGAACTTGATGAACTTGTTGAGATCATGCGGACAATTATCCGCGAGGTTGATGAGAATCCTGATAATTTGAGGTCAGCGCCGCACAACACTCCTGTTGGCAGGCTGGATGATACAAAAGCAGCCAGAAAACCTATATTAACATGGAAATGATATACGATCTAATTATTATTGGCGCAGGACCGGGTGGCTATAGCGCGGCTTTAAATGCTTCAAAAAATGGTCTTAAAACTCTGTTGATAGAAAAAAATAAAATAGGTGGAATATGCCTTAATGAAGGTTGTATCCCAACTAAGACACTGCTTTACAGCGCTAAAATATTTGATAATATCCAAAATGGAGAAAAGTACGGCATTACAGCGGAAAACATCAAACTCGACCATGAAAGAATTTTAGCCAGAAAAAATAAAGTAATAAAAACCAGTTTAATGGGGATAAAAACTTCTCTGCAAAAAAATAATGTTACGTACCTTAACTCAAGCGCAAAGATCATTAAAGATGAAAATGGGAATCTCAAAGTTGCAACAGTAGCAGACAACATGACTTACAGTTCCAAAAATATTATTATTGCAACAGGTTCGTCGCCTATTCTGCCTAAGATAAAGGGTGTTCATGAAATGTATGCTCAGGGCTTTTTGCTTACGAGCAAGGAAATACTTGAAATACCCAAGCCCCCCAAGTCATTGGCAATAATTGGCAGCGGAGCAGTTGGACTTGAAATGGCATCATATTTTTCTTCTGCTGGCGCAGAGGTAACTGTGATTGAAATGCTTCCAAAAATATGTGGGAACCTTGATAAAGATTTGTCTGATATTTTGTTAAAAAATCTACGAAAAAAGGGAATCAATTTTTTCCTTGGCTCAAAACTTCTGGAAGTAAAAAACAATTCAATAATTTACGAAGAGAATGGAGAAGCAAAAGAACTTAATTGTGAAAAAGTGCTGATCTCAATTGGAAGATCTGCAAATATTTCCAATCTTGGCTTGGAAGAAGCAGGGATCGTTTTTGAAAAAAATGCAATTGCCATAAATGAGTTCTGTGAAACAAATATAAAAGGGGTCTATGCAATAGGCGATGTCAATGGAAAGCTAATGCTAGCACATACAGCATATAGAGAAGCAGATGTATGTATCAATAATATCCTTGGGAAACCAGATAAAATAGACTATACCAATATCCCTTCAGTTATTTACACAAACTCGGAAGTTGCTTCTGTTGGAGAAACAGAGGAGAGCGCTAAACAAAAAGCATATGATTGCGAAGCAATTAATATTTCCATGCGTTACAGCGGACGCTATCTTGCTGAAAATGAAGGTGGAGACGGCATCTGCAAAGTTATTATCGATAAAAGCAGTCGCAAGGTTTTAGGAGTACATATGGTTGCCAACTATGCGACCGAGATAATATATGGAGCAGAAATCATGGTACAAAATAAAACAGAAATCGATAGCTGCAAAAAAATCGTATTCCCCCACCCTTCAGTGTCTGAAATCATCAGAGAAGCTTTGCTGGAAATTAAGCTTTAGCCGGAAACCAAAATGGAATATATAGTAAACGATTCTCATGACCCATTTTTTAATCTTGGTCTTGAGGAATATCTGTTTCAATTAAATGACAATAACACATACTTCTGGCTTTGGCAAAACAGCAGCACTGTTGTTATAGGCAAAAACCAAAATGCATTTCATGAAGTTGATCATGATTTTATGAAAAAAAATAAGATCACACTTGCAAGGAGAATAACAGGAGGCGGCGCTGTTTACCATGATCTTGGAAATTTAAATTTCTCTTTTATTGCGCCATCAAATAATAAAAAAGATTATGATTTTCTGCAGTTTAGCAATCAAATCGTAAAAGCTCTTAGCGCATTGGGTATAAAAGCACAATATTCCGGAAGAAATGATTTACTTATTGATGGCAAAAAATTTTCAGGAAGCGCTCAGTTTGTAGGAGAATCAAAGATACTCCATCATGGTACCATTTTATATTCATCTGATCTTGAAATGATCGAAAATTGTTTAACACCATCAAAACAGAAACTCCATGCGCATGGCGTGAGCTCTGTAAAAAGCAGGGTCACTCTCCTTTCCAAGCATATGGGCAGCACAATGAGTATACTTGAATTTAAAGATAAATTGGCAAAAGAAATTTTTAAAGATTACAATAGTGTAAATATTCTGGAACTCACAGTTAAGGAATTGCAAGCAGTAAATAAACTGCGTACAGATAAATATTCCTCTTATGAATGGAACTATGGAGCATCTCCGGAGTTCAACTACTCGAAAAGCATGAGGTTTGATAACTGTGGGTTGATAAACCTAAGTATGGATTTAAAATCAGGAGTAATCAACAACTGTAAAATTACCGGTGATTTTTTTGGAACAGGAGATGTTTCCAGGCTGGAGCAATTACTTAAAAATAATATTTATTCAAGAGAACATATCCTTAGTACAATTACATCAATAGACCTTAAATATTATTTTAACAATCTGACTCTTGAAAATTTTTTAATGCTTTTTGATATTAGCTAACCCCATTGGTTATCCATCTTGTACTCTTTTCAAAACTGTTGAAGAAATTCCATTATTTTAAGCCGATAAATCCAGTTTTATTGACAATTATCAGTGATATATTGTAATCTGCAACATGGATGTTGCGTCCCATATAATTTATGGAACAAAGGTAGACCTATGCTTAAAGTTATGGGATACAGCTTCGCTTATCCTGCGCTGCGGCATGGACTGCGACATGGATGTCGCGTCCCTTGCTAGACATGGATGACGATTAGCGTAGGATGAAGCTGTTGGGGTTTGCACGGGCAAGGAAAATTATGAAGGGAATACAAAAAAAAATAGATTTTATTGATCACAAAATCGAAGCAATTATTCAAAAAGCAGAAGAACTTGAAAAAAAATATATTGGAAAAATCAATAAAGTTAATGCTATTTACAAAAAAAGCGCCCTAAACCTTATTCACTACATGGCTTTAAGAAGTTTTGACATTGAAGAACTGCAGGAAAAACTAAAAGATTCAGGACTTGCAAGTCTTGCTCACTGCGAAAATCATGTAATGAAAACTTTGCTTTCCATAAAAACAATAATTAATTCTCTAAAAGGAAATTCAAAAAAAGAAACCCGAAAAGATGTTGTATCAGTAAATAAAAGTATAGAGATATTTGACAGAAATACTAAAATTATTTTTGGAATAAAACCTGTCAAACGGCGAACAAGAATAATGGTAACTATTCCAGGCGAAGCTGCTGATGATTATAAATTCATATACGATTTGCTAAAAACAGGGATGAATAGCGCAAGAATAAACTGCGCGCATGATGATCCTGTTATATGGGAAAAATTAATTGATAACATAAAAAAAGCATCAGCTTCATTAAATAAAAACTGCACAATAATGATGGATATTTCCGGTCCAAAAATAAGAACAGGGCAAATAAAAGCAGGGCCTAAAGTTATACATATTAAACCCCAAAAAAACTCTTTGGGTAATGTAACTGCCCCTGCTAAAATATGGCTTGCGCCACCGGATGTAATGCCTCCGGATAAAACTGTTGATTTTATAATACCAATTTCAGAATCTTTTCTAAAAAAAATCAAACGGGGTACTATTTTAAATTATACAGATTCCAGAAATAAAAAAGGGACTATTTTTATAACAAATAAACAGGGGCTTGGGAAATGGGGAATAACCAGAGACTCTTTATACTTTACTACAGGGACAAACCTTTTTATAGAGAATTACGAAAATGATATTAATGAATCCGGCGCTATTTGCGATATGGACTCAACAGAAGAATTTATATTACTAAAGACCGGAGATGCCCTTATTCTTCATTCAGACACCA
>WRFK01000144.1 GCA_009778835.1 Spirochaetaceae bacterium | reverse complement strand
TAAAGGATAATGAATTCTTAAAAACAATATGATGTATAACGCCTTGGGTTTTGCGTTTATTTCCCCATGGCATCTACTATCCTATGGCATCTACTATCTCTTTAAATTTATCTCCTCTGTCAAATTCATTTTTAAACATTCCAAAAGAGGTGCATCCTGGAGACATTATTATTACATCTCCATTTTTGCTTTCTTTAAATGCTGCTTCTGTTGCTTCTTCAAGCGAATTAAAAGGGCCTCTCCATAAAATGCCATACTTATTTAGAAAAGGGATCATCTTATCTGTTGCAGTGCCTGCAAGAAGATATATGTTTTCTGTTTTCCCTTTTAATTTGTCAAAAACCGAAAAGTCGAGATTCTTATCTGTACCTCCGGATATAAGTCGCACAGGCGAAGAAAAACTTTCTGCAGCAGCTATAACTGCTTCAGGAATTGTGGCTGTTGTATCGTTATAAAAATTTACTCCATTTATTTTGCGCAGGAATTCCATTCTGTGAGCAATGCCTGTGAATTCAGAAAGGCTTTTTGATATTAATCCGCTTTTGATTCCAAAAAGATATAGAGCTGCTCCTGCTGCAAGAAGATTTAGTTTGTTATGTTTGCCGCCAAGTTTTATTTTATCCAAAAGAATTATTTCTTTATTCCCATTGTGCTTTATAAACCCGCACCCATTTTCCTCAAGCCATGCTCCGTCAATAATGTCTGAACCACCAACTTTTTCGCCTGAGATTCTGTTGGCAGAAAAAAAGAAAGACCGAGCTCTTGTCTCGGATGCAAAAATATTTCCCCATTTGTCATCATAATAACATAGTGTAAAATCATCTTTATCCTGATTTTGATAAATTATTTTTTTATCAGCAACATATTCTTCCATGCTGCTGTATCTGTTAAGATGATCGGGAATAATATTTGTTATTACCGATACTTTAGGTTTGAATATTTTTTTATCTTTAATATCAGCTAACTGCCAGGATGAAAGCTCAAGAACAACAGGATCGTTTTCTTTTAGTTCATCAATAAAGGTGAGCGGAGAAGTTGTTATGTTGCCGCCAAGTTTTGCTCCGGGATAAACCTCTTTTATAACATGATATATTGCAGATACTGTAGTGGATTTTCCCTTGCTGCCTGTTACTGCAATTAAGGGATTTTTACAAAGGCTTAGAAAAATGGAAATATCTGTTTCAATTTTTTTTGCAGCTTTGAGAAAAGGCGATTTTGGATCAACTGCGGGATTCTTTATAACCAGGTCTGCATTTTCAAAATCTTCGATTTTGTGTTCGCCAAGCACATACCTAATATCAAAACCGGAAAGTTTTTCTATTGTAGGAGCAAGTATTTCTCTGCTGCGCAAATCTGTAACTGTTACATTGGCGCCATGTTTTGCAAAAAAAAGAGCAGAAGCAAATCCACCGCCATTAAGGCCAAGTCCCATGACTGTAACTTTAAGATTTTTAATTTCTATGCTCCTATGCGGTTGCCCGTCATTTTTTAATGATTCAAATAAAAACTTCATATTCTTTCATACCATGGCTGTTAAGGTATCTGTTGATTTTTAAATTAGAAAAATCATCATACCATTTTGTATCTATTTTTTCTTTTACATTTTTATAGATATCCATTTCTTTGGTGAATAAAAAGTCCTTAAAAACTTTTTCAACTTCTCTCATAAAAGGCAAAAGAAAATTATAGGATCTATCTAAAATTGAAATATGTTTTTCTCTATCCACAGGTTCAAACTTAAGAGGAAAATGGGTCAAGGTTCTGTATTTGCAGGTAAAAGGATAATAAGGATATGAGAGCATCTCTTTTTGCAGAAAAATATTTGTAAAAAATTTTGTAAGCTCATTATCCATCCAGATTCCCTGTATAAAATACCCCCTGCCTGTTTCTCCTATCCATGTTTGGGATATTGACTGCCTGATAAAATAGTCGGTGGTATTCTTATCTCTTTCAGTTACTTTTTCAATAGGCAAGATATCAATATCTAAAAAAATATTTTCAGTGCTGAATTTATGGGTAATATCATTGTTCCCTTTTTCAAGAATTTCACAATCATGAGGCTTGAAAGAGAAGTCAAGCCTTACAAGATAGAGATAATATTTTTCCTCGATATTATATAGCTTATAAAATACAGGTCTAAGCGGTTCTGCGGGATCAAAATAATATGTAGTATCTGTTATTAAACAACTAATAAATGGAAGCAACTCTTTTATTATAGATATCAAACCAGTCATATATTTATCATCAGGATAGGGATTTTTGATGTCATGATGGATCTTAAAATGGGGTATTATCACAGTTTTTTTTATTTTTAAGAAAAAATCTTCATTCTGGGAAAAATGCATGGTATATGGCAGGCTCTGTTTTTTGCAATTTTCAATAATTTTATTAATTTCACTATCTGTGTGGTGTATTGATATAACATTTAAAATCTGATCCATATAGAGCCTGAATATATCTTTTAATATCGAATTTTTCAACAGAAATTGGCTGTAGTGCCTTTTTAGTTCGGGCTTACCATACAAATTTGTGGAATAAAAGGTAAATTTATACATAAAATATTAGTATGGTTTCACCTCTTGACTCTAATTGAAAGCATTTGCATAATAAAATGAGATATTGATTTTAAGGAGTGTACTACAGTGCCTTGTGGGAGAAAACGAAAAAAACACAAAATTGCAACTCATAAGAGAAAGAAAAAACTTAGAAAAAACAGACATAAGAAGACATAAATAGATAGAATACCATTGTTATTTTACTGTCTGTAATTAAGCCCCGAAAAATATTATAATTTATGCTATTTCGGGGTATTTTTTTGAGCTAAATTATAAGCCATAACCTCAAATGAGAGGAATATTTTGAAAAATTCTGTACTGGATTTGGTAAATAATCCGGAAGATTTAAAAAAACTTTCAATAAAAGAGCTTAAAAAGCTTTCTGCGGAAATAAGAGAAAAAATTATCGAAGTGCTAAACACCAATGGGGGTCATCTTGCATCAAACCTTGGTGTTATTGAGTTAAGTATTGCGCTTCATAGAGTTTTTGATTCACCTGTTGATAAAATAATATGGGATGTAGGGCATCAATCTTATACTCACAAAATTCTTACAGGAAGAAAAGAACAGTTTAATACTATCCGCCAGGCTGGAGGTTTGAGCGGGTTTCCCAAAAGAGCAGAAAGTGAACACGACCCTTTTAACACAGGTCATTCCTCAACCTCTATATCTGCAGGGTTAGGTATCCTTACAGCCCTAAAAATGCAAAATATTGCTGGAAAAGTAATAGCTGTAATAGGGGATTCTTCGCTTACAGGCGGAATGGCATTTGAAGCATTAAACCATGCAGGCCACATAAGAAAAGAGTTAATAGTAGTTCTTAATGATAATAATATGGCTATAGATGCAAGTGTAGGGGGGCTATCCCAATCATTAAGCAGGCTTACAACTAATTTTGTTTATCAGAATTTAGAAAAAACTTTTGACAAACTTGTCCATAAAATTCCATTTATTGGCAGACATATCAATAATTTTATAACCAGAGTAAAAAAAGGGGTAAAAGCTGTTTTTTTCAAGAAAAATATTTTTTCGGAATTTGGCATTGAATATGTAGGTCCTATTGATGGGCATAATATAGCGCAGCTTGTAAAAGTTTTTAAAAGTGTTAAGAAAATATCCAAGCCTGTAGTTGTCCATGTCGCTACAGTAAAGGGAAAAGGGTGTGATTATGCCGAAGGAAATCCTACTCTTTATCATGGGCTTTCCCCTTTTTCAATGGTTGATGGCACTATAGAAAAAAAGAGCAAAATAACATATACAGAGCTGTTTTCAACAATACTTGTTGACCATGCTCTCAAGAATGATAAAATTGTTGCTATTACAGCAGCAATGACAGAAGGGACTGGCTTAACATTATTCAGCCAGAAATTCCCCGAAAGATTTTTTGATGTTGCGATTTCAGAACAGCATGCAGTAACTTTTGCAGCAGGTTTTGCAGCTTCCGGGTTTAAACCTGTTGTTGCAATCTATTCAACCTTTATGCAAAGAGCTGTTGATCAGGTAATACATGATGTTGCAATACAATCTCTCCCTGTGGTTATTGTAATGGACAGAGCAGGGCTTGTTGCCAATGATGGAGAGACTCATCATGGCATATTTGATATATCTCTTTTCAGAAGTATTCCCAATATTGAATTTCTTTCTCCATTTGACCAGAACGATGTTGAACTTATGCTTGATTATGCTATTAAATCCGACAAACCTGTTTTATTAAGATTTCCAAAAGATATTGTTCCTGAAAGTACAGGTGAGAAAAAAGCATTAAAAAAAGGGCGCGGCAGATTCCTTTACAAAAACTCATCAGAAATTCTTATAATTGGATATGGGGGTGTTTTATCCAATATTGTTGATGCAGCATCTCTTCTCTTAAGAAATGGAATAAAAAATGATATTTATGATCTCTGCTTTATTAAACCTGTTGATGAAGAGTATTTGTGCGAAATTATTTCAGGTTATAAAAAAGTTTTTCTTTTTGAGGATAGTGTTACTTCAAATGGAATGGGAGAATATATAGCTTCAGTTTTATATAGAAATAAAATTCAGGTTGAATTTTACTTTACTGGAATAGGGGATTATTTTCCTGACCATGCTTCAAGAAAAGAGCTTATGGCTAAAAATTC
>WRFK01000143.1 GCA_009778835.1 Spirochaetaceae bacterium | reverse complement strand
CAATCAAAAATATTGGAAGCAATTTATCTTCCCACAAATTTCCGGGCAAAAGAATATTTTCGTTAGGCAAGAAGCTATCCTGAATAATATTATACTTTGATAAAACAGCTTTGGCTTCTTTATAATCTCCTGTTTCTTTAAGAAGTCTTACAAGGCTTAAAATAGCTTTTCTGTTTTTAGGCTCTTTTTCCAGTATGTTTTTGAACAATTTAATCGATACTTCTATATTACCGTTATAGTAAGCCATAATCGCGTTCATCATTTTATCCTGATCATCCTGATGGCTTAACAAATTATTTTTTGTATTTTGAGTTTCGGTTGTTTCGCACCCCGAAAATCCTGCCAATGTTAGTATGGAAAAAGATATAAAAAAAGTTGCGATTATATTTATTTTTGCCGTATGTTTTTTTATTTTAAGAGAAGATATATTATTTTTTTTAGATATCATATAAGTTGATTATAGCATCAAAACTATTTTTATAAAATATACTTATTTTTTGGAACTTATGCAAACTTTATTTTTTCCGCTTGTTTTTGCTTTGTATAAGGCATTGTCACTTCTTTTTATGATATTTTCATAAGTTATGTCTTTAGATATCCTGCTGCTTACGCCTGCGCTTACTGTTATAGAAATATGTTCATCTGCATTTGCAGGTATTTTTGTTTTACTAACAAGGCTAATTGCCCTTTTTGCGATTTTAAAACAGTTTTCCTGGCTTATTCCCGGCAATGCAGCCATAAATTCTTCGCCGCCATATCTTGAAAATATGTCATTGGATCGAAACTGGGAATTTAATATTTCACTTATTTTGACCAATACTTTATCGCCAATATCATGTCCATACGTATCATTTACTCTTTTAAAATTGTCTATGTCAAAAATTATAATAGAAAATGGGGTATCTTGCTCTACTGATTTTTTAAATGCAGCAGATAAAAACTGCGCCAGAGCAAGCCTGTTAGGTATCTGGGTAAGCGTATCTGTTGTTGCCATTTTTACAAGTTGCATATTGGAATTTTGAAGTTTAAGAGCCATTTCATTAAAGGCATCTGAAAATTCTCCCAGAAAATCCACTCTTTGCGAAAAATCTCCGTTTGCAACCATTTTTGATTGCCATGTAAGATGTAATAAATTTGCCTGAAGAGCTTTGAGATTTGCAAGAATATACCCTTTTCCCGGCACAGTTTTTTTGAGGTCTCCTTTTGCTAACGCTGTAGTTAGTTCCCTTAAAGAGATTATATAATCATATAATTTTTTGGCATCAGGATTATTATTTAGCCAGAGATCAGTATCAAGATTTTCCGATACTGTTACACTTGTTAGCAATGTAAGTATATGTTTTATAAACTCATCTGTACTTTGCTGTTGTAAAGTGTCATTTGTACTGATTTCTTCTAAATCGCATCTGTTTGACAATATATTTTCCTATATTTTTGTAACCAAAAATCTGCAGGTTCTTGCCCCGGTACACCAACAATCAATTTCTTTAGCTTTCCATTCTTGCCCTGAAAAATTTCCAAAAAGAGCTGCAATAAAACCTTCATCATAAATACAGGTTTCATAATCCAGTTCCGGGAGTCCTGAACAGTCAAGGTCTTCATCAACAGTAAGTATGACTTTTCCGTTTTCAAGATCAGCTTCTTCTACTCTTAATATGCCAATTTTTTTATCCCGAAGAGCTTTCTGAGTTTTACCGACAAACTCTTCTACAGAAGATACAGGATTAATGTACATCTCATAAAAGTAGTTTCCTGCAAGTTTTCCTGCATCGTAAAATATTTTATCTGCTTCTTCAGATCCAACTTTCTGTTCCAGTATATCTCTTAATGTAAATTGCATTACGCGGTACATTTCAAGATCTATTGAAACCTCCAAATTAGGCCTTCCGAGTTTTATATCCCCTACTAATTCTTTATAAAATTGATATTTCCTCATAAAAATCCCCCTTTTTTGAATAGAAGATTTATTTCTTCATATATATTAAAATAATAAATGATCTTTGGCTAAAAATAAATAAAAAAATCTATTTTTATAACAATTTATCTCTTTCTGATATGCAGATTATCGATGGTATTGAATTTAAGTCAAAAAATATTGAACAGCGCAGGTGATAATTATATACTGTTCCAAAGTTTAGGAGGGAAAATGGAACTTGATGCTCTGGAAGTTAATAAAATTATTGAAAATAGCGTAATATATGATCTTTTATCTCAACTTGGAAAACGGTTGTATTTTCCCAAAGGGGTTTTTTTTCAATCTGGCGAAGCAAAAGAAAAAGCAAAAAAGTATGATGCAACAATAGGAATGGCTACAGATGGGAGCGATCCCATGTTTCTCCCTTCAATTATGAAACATTTTAATGATCTCAAGCCTGTGGAGATATTCAGTTATGCGCCTGCCGCAGGGAATGCAACTCTTAGAGAATTGTGGAAAAAAGAGATGCTAAAGAAAAATCCTTCAATCGAAAAAAATAAAATCATCTCTCATCCTATTGTAACAGCAGGTATTACTCATGGTATTTCAATACTTGCAGATATGTTTTTTGATAATGGAGACAATGTAATACTTCCGGATATGTATTGGGAAAATTATAAATTTATTATTGAAAGCATGAGAGAAGCTCAAATTAAAAGTTTTCCTTTTTTTGATAATGAAAACCTTAATATAAAAGCTCTTGAAAATGTTATACGGGCATCAAATTCCAAAAAAGTATCTGTTATTTTAAATTTCCCTAATAATCCTACTGGTTATTCTCCATCTTTAAAAGAGATCGACCAGATCATAGCAATGTTTAAAAAGCTTGCAGAAGAAAAATATAAAATATTGGCAATTTGTGATGATTCATATTTCGGACTGTTTTATGAAAAAGAGACTTTTAAAGAATCTATTTTTTCAAAACTCTGTGATCTTGATGAAAATATTTTTGCAGTAAAACTTGATGGAGCTACAAAAGAAGAACTTGCATGGGGATTCAGAGTCGGGTTTATAACTTATGGCGGCAAAGGTTTAACCGAAGCGCAATATAAAGCTCTTGAGCAGAAAACAGCCGGAGCAATTAGGGCAACAGTTTCAAACTGCTGTAATGCTTCTCAAAGTCTTTTGGTTAAAGAGTTATCAAGCGGAGAATATTATAATGAAAAAAACACTGCGCTAAAGAAAATGCAGGAGAGGTATCTTAAGGTAAAAGAAGTTTTGGCAAAAATGCCTGCAGATGTACCACTGCGTGTACTCCCTTTTAACTCTGGTTACTTTATGACTTTTGAAACTTTGGGAAAAGATTCCGATAAATTGAGGAAACACCTTATAGATAACTATTCAATAGGAACTATTTCTATCGAAGGCAAATATTTAAGGATCGCTTTCTCTTCCGTTACTTTGGAGCAGATCCCAGACTTGTATAATATTGTATTCAAGGCTGCGAAAGAATTATAACTCCAGGTTATAAGCCCAATAGTAAGGAAATAATCAAATGAAGAATAAACTTAGAAGCAGTTTCATGATGCAAGAGAGGCGCATGGCTGGAGCCAGAAGTCTGTGGCGGGCTAATGGTATGAAAGAGAGCCAGATGGGCAAACCCATTATTGGTATTGCAAACTCTTTTACGCAAATGGTTCCCGGGCATGTTCATCTTCATGATGCAGGACAGTATGTTAAACAAATTATAGAAGAGCAGGGTTGTTTTGCAGCAGAATTTAATACAATAGCAATTGATGATGGAATAGCCATGGGCCATAGCGGGATGCTATATTCCCTCCCTTCAAGAGAATTGATTGCAGATAGTGTTGAATATATGTGCAATGCTCATGCAGTAGATGCGCTTGTATGTATAAGTAATTGCGATAAAATAACTCCGGGAATGCTCATGGCAGCAATGAGGCTTAATATTCCTGCAATATTTATTTCCGGCGGCCCCATGGAAGCAGGAAAATATAAAAATAATAAAGTTGACCTCATAGATACAATGATCATGAGCGCAGATAAAACTATTCCGGACAGCGACATCTCTGAACTCGAAAAAGCGCTTGCCCGACTTGCGGAAGTTGTTCAGGTATGTTTACTGCAAATTCAATGAACTGCCTTGCAGAAGCTCTTGGAGTTGCGCTTCCGGGCAACGGAACTATTTTGGCGACTCATTTAAAAAGAAAAAATCTTTTTAGAAAAGCTGCAATGCTTATAGTTGAAAATGCAAAAAAATATTATGAAAATGGAGATGATTCTGTACTTCCACGATCAATTGCAACCAGAGAAGCTTTTATAAACTCAATGACTTTGGACATTGCCATGGGAGGTTCCACAAACACAGTGCTACACCTTCTTGCAATTGCCCAGGAAGCAAAGGTTGATTTTTCCATGCGCGATATTGATATGCTTTCAAGAAAAGTTCCTTGTATTTCCAAAGTTGCTCCAAGTTCACATTTCCATATGGAAGATGTAAACCGGGCAGGGGGGATAATGAGGATTATGGGCGAACTTTCAAGAGTAAATCTTATTGATAAATCTGTTAAACGGGTAGATAACATTTCGCTTGAGAAAACACTTGATGATTATGATATTTCGGGAAGCAAAGCAATCAAAGAAGCTTTTGATAATGCAAAAGCAGCTCCCGGAGGAAAATTTAATCTTTTATTCGCATCTCAAAATGCACAGTATGATTCTCTTGATCTTGATAATAAAAACGGATGTATAAGAAGCAT
>WRFK01000142.1 GCA_009778835.1 Spirochaetaceae bacterium | reverse complement strand
TAGTTGTAGTTCCTTCTTCTTTGTAGCCTTTTACATGAAGATTATTATGATTTATCCTTTTGTATGTTAACCTGTGAATAAGCCACGGGTATCCGTGAAATGCAAAAATAATTGGTTTATCTTTTGTAAACAGAGAATCAAAATCCTTGTCTGAAAGTCCATGAGGATGTTCTTTTTCATGTTGCAAAGTCATAAGGTCAACGATATTAACGACCCGCACTTTGAGATCCGAAAAATTTTGCCTTAAAATATCAACAGCAGCAAGAATTTCCATTGTTGGAATATCCCCTGCGCACGCCATTACAACATCAGGTTCAACACCTGCATCGGTACTTGCCCATTTCCAGATACCAATCCCTGCAGTACAGTGGTTTATTGCGGAAGTCATATCAAGATATTGAAGCGCATTTTGTTTTCCTGCAACAATAACATTTATATAGTTTCTGCTTCTTAAACAGTGGTCGGTAACGGAAAGCAGGCAGTTTGCATCCGGAGGAAGATATACTCTTACGATCTCTGCTTTTTTGTTAACAACATGATCTATAAATCCAGGATCCTGATGGCTAAATCCATTATGGTCTTGCCGCCATACATGGGATGTAAGCAGATAGTTAAGCGAAGCGATCGGCCTTCTCCACGGAATATGGGAACACACTTTAAGCCATTTTGCATGCTGATTAAACATTGAGTCGATTATATGTATGAATGCTTCATAGCAGGAGAAAAATCCATGCCTTCCTGTAAGAAGATATCCTTCAAGCCAACCCTGGCACAAATGCTCGCTAAGAACTTCCATAACTCGTCCGTCAGCAGAGATATGATCATCATCAGGATTAATCTGCGCAGCCATAACCCTGTCTGTAACTTCAAATATAGCCTGAAGCCTGTTGGATGCTGTCTCATCCGGCCCCATTACCCTAAAGTTAGCTGCTTTTAAATTGAGCTTCATTATATCGCGAAGAAATTTTCCCATAACTTTGGTAGCTTCCACAGAAGTAGTTCCAGGATTTGAAACAGTTTCCGCATAATCTCTGAAATCAGGCATTTTAAGATTTTTTAAAATCTTGCCGCCGTTTGTATGGGGATTTGCCCCCATTCTTCTTTCGCCTTTTGGAGCAAGTTCTTTTAGATCATGCCTGATAGTTCCGTTAGCATCAAAAAGTTTTTCGGGCTTGTAGCTTTTTAGCCACTCTTCAAGCATTTTTAAATGATCTGGTTTTTCTGCAAGCTTGGAAAGGGGAACCTGATGCGACCTGAACGACCCTTCAACTCTTTCGTTATCAATATATTCCGGGCATGTCCACCCTTTGGGTGTTATAAGAATAATCATTGGCCATATTGGTCTTTCTTTATAGCCGTTAGTTCTGCATTTTTTCTGTATTGCCCTTATTTCTTTTATGGCTTTCTCGCTTGCTTCTGCCATTTTAAGGTGTGTGCTTTCAATCTCTTTTCCTTCAACATAATAAGGCTTATAACCATATCCTATAAAAAGTTTATCAAGCTCTTCTCTTGGAATACGCGCAAAAATTGTTGGATTAGCGATCTTGTAACCATTAAGATGAAGTATTGGAAGAACAGCGCCATCTCTTACAGGATTAAGGAATTTATTTGAATGCCAGCTTGCAGCAAGGGGTCCTGATTCTGCTTCTCCGTCCCCAACTACGCAACAGGCAATAAGGTCCGGATTATCAAACACAGCGCCATAGGCGTGGAGCAGGGCATAGCCAAGCTCTCCGCCCTCATGAATAGAACCAGGAACTTCAGGAGCAACATGGCTTGGTATTCCGCCAGGAAAAGAAAACTGTTTAAATAGTTTTCTCATCCCTTCTTCATCTTCAGAAATATCGGGATATACTTCGCTGTAAGTCCCTTCAAGATAGGTATTTGCAACAAGTCCGGGACCTCCGTGACCAGGACCGGTAATATAAATCATATCAAGATCATATTTTTTTATTAATCTGTTCATGTGAACATAAATAAAATTAAGTCCAGGAGTTGTTCCCCAGTGGCCCAAAAGCCTTGGTTTTATATGCTCAATTTTCAGAGGTTCTTTTAAAAGAGGGTTAGACAAAAGATATATCTGACCTACTGAAAGATAATTTGATGCATTCCAGTAGTCGATTGTTTTTTCAAGTTCTTCTTTAGATAGAACTGTTTTTTTCTTATTTTCTGCCATAAATATTTCCTTTTTACAAATGTGCTTAAATTTTATGGCAATACAAGGAAAAACACAAGCAAAGATTTATTTTTGATAAAAATTTGATACTTTTTTTGTTGTAATATTCTTAATTATTACACTTTACATTACACAAAATAATGTGTAAAATAATTTAGGAGAATGAAAATGGCAACAAATCTTGCAATAGATGATAATTTGCTACATACAGCACTTCAAATCAGTGGACTTAAAACCAAAAAAGATACTGTAAATCTTGCTTTGGAAGAATTTATAAAAAGACGAAAAATGGAAGATGTTATTTCGATGTTCAATAATGTGGAATATGATAAAAAATATGATTATAAAAAACTCCGGAATAGAAAATGAAAGCATTAGTAGATACTTCAATATGGTCAATTGCCTTTAGAAAAAAAAATCAAAATGACAAAAATGAATCAATTATAAATGAACTGATAGAATTGATTAGAGACTTAAGAGTATCAATAATTGGACCTATACGTCAGGAATTTTTGTCTGGAATATCAGATAAAACAATATTCGAAGAATTAAAAGAAAAAATGGAAAGTTTTACAGATTACCTGATACCAACAAAAGATTATGAACTTGCAGCAGAATACTCAAATAAATGCAGACAACATGGCATACAAGGATCTCATATAGATTTTTTAATATGTGCAGTTGCTGTAAGAAATAAATGGGAAATCTTTACAACAGATAATGATTTTATTGAATATAAAAAATATTTGCCAATAAGATTATATAAAATGTGAAAGAGTAGAGTATTTTTACTCATTAATCTCGCCAAGAAGGAGCTTGAGTTCCCGTATTTGTTCTACCATTTTGCTTCTGTCGAGATTCTGGAATTTTTTAGGAAGCATCTCCCGGCTTGTACATTCAATTACAGCAACAAGATTTTGAAGCTCTATCTCATGCGGATATGCAGGAGGGACAAAATCTCTTATTGTCTCTTCAAGATCTTCTTTTGTAATTATTATATGATTATTCATTGTCGCATTGAATTTTGCTCTTATGAGTATTGCCTCAATATCTGCGCCAGAAGATTCAAGTTTATATTTTTTTAAGAGATCGGATATCCCAACATTTTGCTGTACTTTTAGCTTTAATTTTCTAATAAGAGTTTCAAAAAGATCTTCCCGTTCTTCATTTGTATCTGGATAGAAGAGGGCAAGGTGTTCTTCTGCGCGACCCTGTCTTTTTAAGTCTATTGGAAGCAGGTCTGGCCTACATGTTATTAAAAACCAGATTATTTTGCCTCTGTAATCTGTGTTTCCCATAAAAGAAGCAAGTTGGGCAAATATTCTGTTACTGGTTCCGGAATCTCCTTCCTGATTCCTATTTCCCAAAAATGCATCTGCTTCATCTATAAGAACTCCTACCGGAGACATTGCTTTTAAAATATTAAGAACTTTTTCAAAATTAGCTTCGCTTACTCCCTGCCATTTTGATCTAAAGTTTTTTAGCTTTACTATCGGAACCCCAATCTCTCCTGCAAATGCAGTAACCATAAAAGATTTTCCTGTACCAACAGGACCGGAAATAAGATATCCCATTGGAAGAACATCAAGCCTTCCTTGCTTAATTGCTTTTGCAGCGCTCCTAAATCTTTTTTTAACAAATTCATGTCCAGAAACCATTGAAAGGTCATGCTCTGTCTCAATAAATTCTAGAAGTCCCAAAGCTTCATTCTCTATTATCTCTTTTTTACGATACTTAAGATAATCAAGCGATATTGGTTTGTCCTCTTCAAAAGACTCGGCAACTAGTTGATTCAGATTTATAAGATTTAGCCCGCTTGTAATTTTCGCAACACGCTCTGTATTTAGCCTATCCTCAAGAATCAAAGAGTTTTGCCTGTCTTTAAAATTTAAAAAACTTTTTCGGACTTCTTCATCCGGAATAGGGATATTTATTTTTATTGTTAATGGTGAACGGACAAGCCTTGGGCTTAAATCCGAAAGATTCTCTGTAAGAAGAATTACAGAAATATCCCCTTTTGTAAAAATAGGATCCTGACTCCACCTGTTAAGAGTTACAAGGCTATATTTGTCTTCATCAGTCATTCTTGCAATATCGCAATTTGTAGCAATAGTCTCTGCATAATCTATAATAAGAACGATTCTGGTATTTTTAGAAAGATTCATAAGAAAATATTTTTCAAGATACTTAAATGCTTTTGTAGGATCTGGTGATAGTAATTCATCATAAGATACATCAGGATATACTGTTTGCAGTGTTTTAAGATAATCTTTCTGCATTTCTTGTGAAAGAAAATTAACTCCTGATGCTCTGTCAAAGTAAATATTTATCCCTTCATTCCCAAATAGGACATCAGAAATAAACTCCTGTATCCTTACGAAATCAAATTCACCTTCATACATCTTATTGGGAAGAAAATCGCGTATATTTCCATTTAAAATATAAAGATTGGCAGTTTTTGAACAATATTTAGTCGAAAGTTCCTGCGCCCATGCAGGAAGTATTTTTATGAAATCTAAGTTTTTAACTATAAGC
>WRFK01000141.1 GCA_009778835.1 Spirochaetaceae bacterium | reverse complement strand
TGTAAGGCCATCTGCAATAATCATACAGGCATGGGATGTAAAAGGAAAAGTTTTTAAAATAGAAGTAGATGGGGTTTTGGCAAGAGTAATACAACATGAGTTTGATCACCTGAATGGCATTTTATTTACAGACAGACTTAATGATAAACAAAGGGAAAAAGTATTAAAAATATATGACAGGAAATGCAAGCCAAAATGAAAGTTTTTTTTGTTGGAACTCCTGAGATAGCTGTCAAATCCCTGGAAAAAATTGCAGAAAAATTTAATATTTGCGGAGTTCTTACAAACCCCGACAAACCGCAGGGACGCAACAATACAATAGTTTTTTCTCCTGTAAAAAAAACAGCTTTATCGCTATCTCTTCCTTTATACCAGCCGGATATAATTGACAGCAATTTTATTTCAATAATAAAAAACCTTAAGCCCGATATTCTGGTTACATTCGCATACGGAAAAATATTTAAAGAAGAATTTCTTTCAATATTTGGCAAAGAGACTCTTAATATCCACCCATCGTTGCTTCCAAAACACAGGGGGCCTTCCCCAATAACCGCTGCTATTCTTGCAGGAGATTCGGAAACAGGTATAACGATACAGAAGATGGCTCTTAAAATGG
Source organism: Spirochaetaceae bacterium (assembly GCA_009778835.1). GTDB lineage: Bacteria > Spirochaetota > Spirochaetia > CADAEX01 > CADAEX01 > WQTU01. Next base: position 4,200 of record WRFK01000141.1, on the reverse strand, counting down.
ACAGAGGAGATATTATAAAGCAGGTGAAATTTCCTCTGACAGGAAAAGAGAACGTTGATTCTCTTACAGAAGATATTGCGGAAAAAAGCGCTTTGCTTATTACAGAAGTTCTTGCAGATATTATTTCGGATAACTATTCTTCTCTGCCTCAGGATCATTCTCTTGCATCTTACTGTTCGCTTATAAAAAAAGAAGATGGCCTTATAAACTGGAATGAAAAATCTATACAAATCGAAAGAAAATTCAGGGCATATAAGAATTGGCCCGGAATCTTTACATACTGGAAAGGAAAACTTATAGTAATTACAGAGTGCAATTTAGTGTCCGAAGATAGTGTCAAAAATATAAATATATCAGATGTTGCGCCAGGTACTGTTGCTTTTGTTGATAAAAACAAGGGAATTTTTATAAAAACGCAGGATAGTTTTTTGGCTGTTACAAAAATAAAACCCCAGTCAAAAAACGAGATGGATTTTAAGTCATTTTTAAATGGTTCCAAAGATTTTATAGGATCTATTTTGGAAAATGATTTTGAAAAATGATTTACTAAAAAACAGCTAAGGTGTAATCTATGAAAACCCGGAGAATATATGTTGAATTTGAATTGGATTAGCAAATTTAAAAAAATCCTCCCTGATAGCGGGGATGATCAAAATACAAGATTTTTTAAAATAATGATATATGTTGTAACAGGGCTTCTTCTGTTTATGATTTTATCATGTACTTTAGCATTTATGATCACTCTTAAAGGCGCAGAAGAGGTTATGATACCCGATGTAACAGGTATAAAACTTGAAGATGCTTTGATCGCTATTCAGGATAGGGGACTTAACAGCAGGATACAGTTAAAATATTCTGCATCACAGGATAAGGGATATGTCATAGAGCAGTCCCCTAATCCGGGAACAATTAAAAAAGTAGGAAATCAGATAATTTTACGAGTAAGCAGAGGTGCCATTATTGATGAAGTTGAAAATTATGTTGGATGGCACATTAGAGATCTTGAGACACACTTAAAATCTTATGAAACCATTTTAAAAATTAATGAACCTTTGATGAGAGTTTATAGTGAAAGACCTGAAGGAACAATACTTGAACAAAAACCGCTTCCAGGAACAAATATTTCAAGCGGGGTAACAGAGCTTTTCCTTGTTGTAAGTATGGGACCACAGGGTAAAACTTATTCTGTCCCTGTTTTTGAGGATCTTGATTTTATGACAGCAATGAAAAAAGCTGCTTCATCTAACACCCCTTTTCTCTTTACCCAGAGAGATGCAAAGAAAGATGAAAAAAGAGGGGTTGTTGTGGAACAGAATCCCGGAAAAGAAGAAAATGTACCTATTGAAACCATTGTTCAACTTATAGTTACTTCTCCTGTTCCAACCGACAAAAAAGTTTTTGGAATTCTTAAAAGAACAATTCCTGAACAGCCTGTAGCAGTTGATACAGCTTTTTACATAATATCCAAAGAAGGGATAAAGGAAGAAGTTTTCAGGATGAAACATAAAGGCGGACCATTTTCTATTCCTTATTTTGAAGAGGAAGGAACAGTTCTTGTAATATCTGTTCTGGACAAAGACCAAGTTCATTTTATAGTTAAGAGGTAGACAGAAGTTATTTGTTTAAGATACAATAGTTACTGACAATTAGTGTTTAATTGCAAACTGTTTTCGGGCAGTTAAAAGTTTTCCTTGCGAACGTCGTATAATGGTAATACCCAAGCTTCCCAAGCTTGAGCCGGGGGTTCGATTCCCCTCGTTCGCTTTTATTTTTTTACAGGTCAGCAGAAAATAACAGGAAATAAAATGGACATAAAAAAATTATCAATAAAAGCAAAAGAATTTGGCATATGGGTTCATATATTTAACAAAAAACTTTTTTTGAATATTGCCAATAGTATGAGTGATGATGAAAATATACTGTTTATAACAATTGCACATCATTTAAAAACATCTTATAACTATCCTGTTGTTATTTCTGATAAGGGAGTATATGTCTCAAAATACAAAAGCGTGTACGGCGGTTTACAGAACTGGGCATTCTCAATAGATAAAATAACGAATGTTTTTCACTATATAGGGATATTTTTTGATACAGTAGTAATTTCTATAGAAGGAGATGCTGTTGTAATTTCCAGGCAATCCAAAAAAAAGGCAAAAAAAATTATGGAGATCTTTAACGGATTAAGAAGCAAAAAATGATTAGAGTTTTATTATAATATTATATGTAAGCTTTACTATCATTATAACAGGAGATTAACTTATGGAAACTTTATATAAATTTCAAAACTCTTCAGTCAAATTAATTGAAAAAATAGTTGATGATGATTTTTCAGCAATAAATCATGTAATACTCTCTGCAGGAGATTCTTTGCCTGAACATTATTCAAATTCCAATACCTATTTTATAATAGTGCAGGGAACAATGGCGCTCCGGATGGGGGAAGATAAAGGCAAGTCTTATGAAAAAGGAAGTATAATTTATATTCCCTATAATATAAAAATGAACGTTGCCAATGGCTCAAGCGCTATTCTTGAATTTTTTATTGTAAAAGCCCCTAATCCCAAAAATTATAAAGCATAAAAGATAAATCGCTTTATCATTTAGAATAATAATAAATAAAACCTGTTTTAATTTATAAAAAAAATATGATATTATTTAGCAAAATATAGAGGTAATAGTTGGAGCTAAAGTGAAAAAAATAATTATATCCTTACTGATTTTATTTATACTCTTTTCATGCAGCAAAAAAAGTCATTTTCTTGAAGATTTTGACACAATAATGAGTGAAAAACAGGGCGAACAACTTTTAAATGCGCTTATAGATCTTGATAAAAAATATCCTGAAAAGCTTAGAACCAAAGTAAATATTGCAGCAATTTATCTTGGCATGGGAAAACCAGAACTTGCTGAATTATTTTTGGAAAAAGGGGTTGAAATAGCAAAAAAAAGCAGAGAACGGGATGAGAAATATTTTTTTTATGCTAACTATTCCGAATACCTCTATAATAAAGGAAATTTTAGCGAAAGTTTAAAAATGGGAATGGCTGCCCTTGGAAGCGAGGATTCTGATCCCACCGGTGTCTCTCTTACGATTGCCCAAATTCATATTAACGAAAAGAAAAATAGCGAAGCTTTATTGTTTTTTAAAAAAGCATGGTTAACAAATATTAATCTTTTTACTGCACATGATCTTTATGCTTTTTTTTATATTTTAAGCATTTCACAAGATGCGGAAGATAATGTTGCTTTAATGGTTTCAATAATCGATGAAATAAGGCTTAGAAATCCTGATCTGCGCGGTTATGGTTTTCAGCAGGCAGAAATTCTTGAGCAGACAGAGGCTCCTGTAGCTGCTCTTATTGCAATTTTTTCCGAGATAGAATTTTCAAGATTATACAATGATTCAAATAACGAAGAAATGTTAAAAAGCATTGACCTCTTGTATGAGAATAATAAAGAAATATTCCGTTCTGCCAAAATAATAGAAGGCTATAGAAGCTTTATAACTGAGGAATGGAATATTGCAGAAGCTGTCTTTACAGAGATAGTGCCGGAAATCCCTATTGTTTTTTATAATTATTTACGCCTTGCCTCAATGCTTCAGACAGGGCTTGGAACAGAAGAGGTGTTTTTTAATTATCTGCAGATTCGCAGATATTATTCAGAACTGCAGGGATATTATTTTAACTTATGGAGCGGTATTAAAAAAGGTTCTGCAAAATATGATAGTAGTTTTATGGAATCGGTGCTTAGAGACTGTATACTAATATCTCCTAATTCAGAATATGCAAGATTATCAAGAATTGAATTAGGCAATCTTTATAATATACCTCAAGGGGAAAAATTACTTTTGATTGATGAGGTTTTTTACTATATCGATAGTGTATTAAAAGAAGAAGTGTCTTTGGATATTTTTGAACCTGTAGCTGTAATGCTTGAGATGGATGACAATACTTTTATAGATGATGCAATGCAGTTGCTTGAGGATGCTGTAATAAATAAAAAAATTGGCGACTGGTTTAAAAAAAGAGCGCAGAAAGGAAATGAAAAAATCAAAGCAAGAATTTCTGCTATATTATAATAATTTCATCATGCCATGTGCGAGCAGGTTTGCGTTATTCAGCGTAAATTCATGAGATTGTGGTCAACGAGAGTGATTCCGGTGCCACGCCGGAATGGATAGGTCGGTATCTCTTA
>WRFK01000140.1 GCA_009778835.1 Spirochaetaceae bacterium | reverse complement strand
AGTGGTGTAGACCAAAGCCCTGCATCTATAAGAACAAATTTTCTTATAATCATTGATAAGCTGAAACCAGGGTGAAAGAAAAGACCAGAACCTCCTAATTTACAATAAAGCAACATTCCTACCCCTATAAACATTAAAATTGGGCCTACTGCACGTCTTGCTGCTTCAAGTACGCAAATAAGGATCCAGACACCTAATATCATATCAACCAATGTAAAAGTACCAACTCTTGAAAGAATTGAATTTGCATTTATAGCTATGTATAAACATCCAATAACCCCTGTAATAATAAAGATAATATCATACCAATAAAATCTTTCTTCTATTTCTTCATTGTAAGTTTTTCTCATTTTTCTAGTAAAATACCAGGCAGCAGAAAATCCAACTGTTAATATTATTGCTGTTATAACAAGGACTATAGGCATATTTATTTTTTTTGCATTCAGAATAGAATATATTGTTGCCCAGATACCAATACCAAGAAAAACATATGGACCAAAAGGCTCTTTTGTTGCACCTTTGTTTCTGTTTGCTGCAAATTTTAAAAAACATATAATTAATGCAAAGGCAAGGTGAATACTTCTTTGCCTTAGTGCTGTAAATACTCCAAAGAAAGCTGTATATAAATGGAATAATCCGAATAATATTGCGACTATTGATATAACCATCAGAACTTGTTTTCCATGACTTCTATATCCTGTAATAGTTTTTTCAAGCTTTTCAGACCGTTTCTGCATTATTTCTGTTTCTTTTTTTACATCATCAAATTCATCTTTTGCAATTGTATTATCTGTATCACTCATCAATAGCCATCCTTAACCTAATATGGGATATTTTGAGAACAAAAACTATTTTTCTAAAAATCCTCATATATGTTATACGATTATAAAAAGGCTAGTTGTTGATTAACAGCTAGCCTTTTGTAAGAAGTTATCTTATTTAATAAGACCTTTTTCTTTAAAATATTTTTGTGCGCCTGCGTGAACAGGAACGCCTTTGCTTCCATCTAACGCTGTTTCAAGTTTTATATAATGTGCCATTCCATGAACTTTCTGTAGTTCATCCAATCCCATATACATACCTTTTAAATATGTATATACCATATCATCCGAAACATCTGCCCTTGATGCAATTATCTGTCCAACAGAAGCTGATGCAACATCTTCCTCAACACCATTGTATACCCCTTTTGGAATTATAAATTTTGAGTAATAAGGATATTTCTTTAGAAAATCATCTACTTTATCAATAGCCAGAATTCTTAGTGGAGTACCTGCTGCTATTTCAAGAATATTTCCTGCTGGTACAGTTGTTACCCATCCACCAGATTGTATATGTCTGTCTTTAAATCCACTTACTCTTTCTGTATTTGAAAGTGGTCTCCAATCCATATCTTTTGTGGTTAATCCATAAAAATTGAATATTTCTTCAAACATTACAAGGTCGCCAGATCCAGGAGAGCCGCCGGAGAAGATCTTTCCTTTTAAATCATTATAGTTATTAATATTGCTGTCTTTTCTTACAATAGGCTGAGCTACAGCCGGATATAAGTTACATACAAATCTTATATCTTTATAAGGCTGATCTTTTGCAAACTCTGCCTGGGCATTGAAAGCATAAACTATCATTGCACTGTTTATAAGAGCAAATTGATATTCTCCTTGTTTAATAAGGCGTATGCCTTCTGCGCTGCCGCCTCCTGCCTGAACTGTAACAGTAAGCTCAGGAGTATGTTTTTTTATCTGTGTTGCAATCATCGAAGCTGTTGCATGTGAGCTTCCTCCCATGCTCCCTGTCCCCATAACAGCAGATGTTATTTTTGGGGTTTCAGCTTTTTTTTCTCCACCCCCGGTTGCGAAAACAGATCCTATTGCCAAAGAAATAATGGCAATTGTCAGAATAATTTTCTTCATTAAATCCTCCTAAAAAAAATAATTATTTCAAACTACATTTTTGCTAATATCCATTAGTGGCAATATAGTTCCTATATTTTTGTTTTCTGCTATTTTTATAATTTCCTGCGCCAAAGCCATATCATGGAGGGCAATCCCCATATTATGACAAAGAATTATCTCTTTATCATTTTCTCTGCCAGGTTTCATTCCTGCTATTACTTTCCCAAGCTCGCAATAGGGTTCCGGAAGGGTTTTATAATAACCAGAAGGGACAGCATGTGAGTCTTTAAGCTGGATCCAGTCATCTGCAATAAATTTATCTGCTGTATAAGGAAAATCCTTAGTCCATCCGCAAGTATGTACAGGAAGAACAAGAGCCCCTTGTTTTACCCATTCCTTATTATAAACAGGTTCTGAAAGTTTTCCTGTGCATGTTACTATTATATCAGCATCTCTTATTGCGTTTTCATAAGAAGATTCCACAATAATATCAATTTTGGTTTTTTCATTAACATATTTTTTAAAACTTTCTATTATATCTTTATTGATATCATATACTTTTAATGTTTTAAGCGAACCTATTACTGTTTTTAGAAAAGCTCCATGTATTCTTCCCTGAATTCCAGTTCCAATAATTGATAAAACTTCTGAATTTTTTCTTGCAAGATATTGCGCAGCAACAGCAGATACAGCTCCTGTTCTTATTCCTGTAGACCATGCGCAATCCATAACAGCAATTGGAAAACCTGTTATATCATCATTCATTACAATAATGCCTGTAACAGCAGGAAGCCCTTTTGCCGGATTTAGGGAAAACCCGCTTACCCATTTTATCCCTGCTGCATGAAGTCTTGGCAAATATGAAGGCATTGCATGGAAAAAAGAGAGTGGGTCTGGATGAACTGCAGGTTTTGGCGGATTATCATAAAATCCGGCAGCATGTTCAATTAATACCTTTTTTACTGTATCAACAACAAATTTAAAATCAATATTCATAGATAATATATCATCATGAGATATATATCTTATTTGGATTTTACTCATTTCATATGCTCCTTTCATCCAATCAGCAATATAATTATATTTGTGAAATATTTCATTATAATCTTTTATCGTTTTGTTTTATAAGTCAAATTTTCTAAAGCTTTATTGCTTTTGTATTTATCTTACTTATAAGGTCATCAGCTTTTTTTATGCACAGATTGCTCAGAATAAATAAATTATCCCTTTTTGAAACCAGGACTTATAATTTGTTTGGAGGCATATTATGGATATTTACCCTACAATTTTTAATCACACGCTAGGTCCTGTAACCGTAGGGCCATCAAGTTCAAATACTGCTGCGTTATTCAGAACAGGAAAACTTATTCATCAGCTTGCAGATGGGATCCCAAAAAATGTTACTGTAAAGCTTGCTGCAGCAACGAGTTTTGCAAGAACTTATTTAGGGATGAAAAGCGATCTGGCTTTTACTAATGGTTTATTGGGAAGATCTATAACTGAACCTGATTTTGATAATGCATATAAATATGCTTCTGATGCAGCCCTTTCTATTTCTTTTGATACAAAATCATGGCAAGGCACAGGCACAATAAAAGGGAGCTGGATAGAGATAACTTGCAAAGATAGCAGCAAACTCACTGTTATTGCTGACTCAATAGGAGGTGGGGCAATAAAATTGTTAGCGATTAACGGATGTCCTGTTTCAATAGAAGGTGATTATTACGAACTGTTGATTTTCACAAAAAAAACCTCTGCAGAAAAATTAAAACAAATAGCAGATACTTTATTGGAAAAAAATAGTTCCACAGAATTCTATTTGATAGAAGGATCAGAAAACCTATCTCTAATTGAATTTAAAAGCAGGAGTCCATTTAATAAAAATTTGACAGCGCAGTTAAGTAATAAAGATGAAATTATAAAAATATCTGCTCTTGATCCTGTATATCCTGTCATTGTTGCTGAAAAAGCAAAACCACCATTTACTTCTGCGGAAGAAATGATTTCTTATGCAGATAAAAATAATTTTGAATTGTGGCAAGCTGCTGTAGAGTATGAAAAATCGCTTTGTAACTGGACAGAAAAACAGATTCTTGATTATGCCAAAAAACTTTGGCAAATAATTCTGGATTCTATTGAAAAAGGGATGAAAAGTGATTTTAACATGAATGGGATAATGACTCCCAAAGCAAAGGAAATTTCAGAAAAGTTCAATACAAAAAATGTTTTGCCAATGGGAGTTCTTGATATTGCTGTTCCTGTTTCTTTAGCAGTTATGGAATTCAGCAATGCTTCCGGTCTGATTGTTTGTATCCCTACAGGCGGATCTTGCGGGATAGTTCCTGCAGTAATATACAGTGCCGGAAAATATTTAAAAGCAGATAACGATACAATGGCAAAAGCGCTGCTTGCTTCAGGAATTATAGGAATATGTATGACAAAAGATAATACATTTTCCGGTGGTCAGATGGGTTGTCAGGCAGAAATAGCCTGTGGTGCTGCCATGGCAGCAGGCGCTCTGGTACAAATGCTGGGTGGTTCTCCAAAGCAATCATGTGATTCTGCCTCAATGACATTACAAGCTCTTTTAGGGCTTGTTTGCGATCCTGTTGCAGGCTTGGTTCAGGTTCCTTGTATAGCAAGAAATATGAGCGCAACAGCAACAGTTGTGGTTTCTGCAAATTCAATTATGGCTGGATATGATGCTGTTATCCCATTTGATGATATGTTCCTGGCTTTAAAAGAAGTAGGAAAAATTGTAAGCCCATGTAAAGGTATTGGTTGTACCACAACACCTACTGGTTCAAGGCTTGCAAAGGATCAATACAAGCGGGATATGGATGCAAGAAGAATTCCATAATCTTAATGCGGTAATGCCATATTTAGCAAAAAGCATTATTTTAGAAAAGATTTTATAAAAAATATAGCCTAAAATAAGAATAACATATATTATTAATAAATTTTTATGGCGTAAAAATAGATAAATGTTATAATAATATGATTATAATTACATTTTATGAAAGCAGGAAAAGGT
>WRFK01000139.1 GCA_009778835.1 Spirochaetaceae bacterium | reverse complement strand
TCTTTGAAGCTTTGAACCGGCAGGGTGTTGTGCATGGTATTGACCGCTTTGCGATTGCGCAGCTTGTGGGGTATCAAAATTACGGAAAAAGCGTAATCGTTGCGCAGGGAACCTCACCTGTGCATGGCGAAGACCGCAAGGTCGAGTATCACTTCAATATCAACAGGGGAAAACCGTATCGCGAAGTGGAATTTGACCGTATTGACCTTAAAGAACTTAACTTTATTGAAAATAAACTCAAAGGCGACCTTCTGGCCAGTCTTGCTCTTCCGGTGCGGCCGGTCAATGGCAGCACTGTAACAGGAATTTCCATTCCTGCGCTGCCGGCAGGGGAGGGCGAACTCCTCTTTGCAGGAAGAAATACCTTTCTTGACAGAGAACAAGGCAAAATTTTCGCTACAGAGGATGGCAATGCCAGGATTTCCGGAATTGGGGAAATAAGCATTGAACCTGTTGTTATGGTGGAAAATGTAAACTATGAAACCGGGAACATATATTTCGATGGCAGTGTGGTTATCAAGGGCAGCATTGCCGATGGCTTTATCGTGGAAGCAGGGGGAGACATCCAGGTTGGAAAGGGGGTAGGCAAAGCGGTTTTAAAAGCAGGAGGCAATGTTCTTTTAAAAGCAGGCATGAGCGGCAATGGGGAAGGCTCTATTGAATGCGAGGGTAATCTTTTCGCGAAATACATAGAGAACTCGAAAGTTGTATGCCGCGGCAACCTGTTTGTAGAGGAAGCGATTATGCACTCGCAGATAAATGTATGGAAGAATTGCGTCCTGAACGGGCGGCGGGCAGAAGTTATAGGCGGCGCGGCCATTGTGGGCGGCAGTTTATGGTGCAAGAAACTCGGAAATATGTATGATGTACCCACATACGTTGCTGTAGCAACGCGGCCGCCGCTTTTCCTTGAATACAGGGAAGTGCAAAAAAAACTTACTACCCTTGAGACAGATCTTGATGCAGCAGAAACGCGCTTTTCCCAGTTTGAAAAAATCATTGAAAAAGGGCATGGCGGGGATGAAAAAATTCTTCAGGCAAAAAAGCAGACAGAGGAGCAGGTGCATGCTATTACTGCTGAAATCGCAGAACTTCAACGCAAGATCCCCTCTCTGCGTGAAAAACTTGTTGCAAAACGGGACTGTCTCCTTGTAGCAGAGGAAGTTATCTTCCGTGGCGTCACCATTGTGTTTGGCAAACAGGAATTCCGGGTCCCTGACAATGGTTCACGAAAGACTATTCTCCGCGCCGGCGAGCGCGAGATACTTGAATCCGGGTATAATCACTGGGAAAAACCAAAGATTGAATTCAATGATGAAAAACAGGAAGTGAAAAGCGAAACGCCCAAGCCGCAGGCGTAGCTTACAGCCTCCGCCTTGCCAAGTGCCTGTAGGAGGAGAGTACCTTGGAAGACCAAATTGCGTGCGTAGCCGGAAACAGCGTTGCCAGCGTCTTTAGCTGGCAATGCAGATGCAGGCGAGAGCACGCTTAAGTGAATCTATCAGCCTATCCTCTACCTTACATCAAACACAGATATTTCCCTAAAATCTCTATCCCATAATATATTGAGGTTATCTTTGTCTGGTTCGGTTCTTCCATTAACAACAAAATAATAATAGTAGGTTCCTGGGGAAAGTTTTATAGAGGTAAAATATTCTCCTGGATTTTTTTCTGTCATATGATACATAAATGGGTCCCATTTATTAAAATTTCCCGCAAGATATACGCTTTTACCCTCTTCGCCTCTATATCTGAAACAGGTAATGCCATTTTCTGTAAACGGATAATTGTTTTTACTCAAAGATCCATCGGCAATATTAAAAACAGATATTTCAACCTCATTTGGTTTTTTGATTTTTATGGGATTAAACGGATCTGCCATCCATAATCCATCAACAACAAGCCTGTATTTTATAATTTCCTTTTCAGGTTTATTTATTACAAGGATATAGATACCTTCCGGATTTTTTTTAAATTGGTATATTTTTACATAATTATCAAAATCAAAAGCAGCGCCTACAAAAGAGGTTCTTTCTTTGCTTTTAAATGTAAATATTATATAATTTTCCATTATTTGAGGTTCTGTGGCATCGGTAGTAATAAGCATTTTTTTATGTACATTATAGCTCTCAATTTCAATTGCATAAATTTGCGTACATACAAATATTATCATGAGAAAGCAATATAATTTTTTTGTTTCCATCATTATATAAAATCGGCTTTGTTATGGCTGCTTATTAATAATTTTTACACTAAAAATGACCTTTTCTTAATATTTTTGTTACTGTTTTTTTCTATATAAAGTGATATAAATTGTCTAAGAAATGGCTATTTCTATTCCGAAATATTGAATAGGGAACAAATGCCTGCAATAAAAGATATAGATAAATTAAAAGAAAAACTTAACTCACTTGGCAATGAAAGCGCTATTTTGGCAAAGACAGGGAAAAAAAGCCGGGATATAAAGCCAAAAGAAGCTGGAGTCCCTGATGATATATCAGCGCTTCTTGATAATTTTTCCGAAGATGCTGAAAATTCCCAGGATGCAGAAGATGCTGTTCCTGATTTTAACACTTTACTAAATTCAGATACCCCACTCCCGGAATTAGATATATCCACCAATGATGCAGATGCAGGATTTGAAGGAGATTTAGGGCTTCCTGAACTTGATTCCGAAGATGCGGGAGCATCTGATGTTGAAGAATTAGATGATAACTTAACAGACGCCCCTATAGATTCAGATAGCGCAGATGCAGATTTGGGAGTTGGAGAAGACTTAGGGCTCCCTGGTCTTGATTCCGATGATGCGGAAGCATCTGCTGCAGAAAAGGGAAAAGAGGAATTAGGGGATCTTGAAAATATTTTTGGCGATGATTCTATTGAGCTTAATGATGATCCCAATGCCATTCTTGACAGTTTATCTGAACAGGAAGCTAGCGTTGATTCATCCGATGACCTGGACTTGGGCGCGCTTGATGATATTTTTGAAGATAAAGAACAAAGTGCAGAAAGCCCAATTGAATCCATTGATGAAGAAGAGCCGGATAAGGACTTTTCTCTGCCAGATGACTTAGGGCTTCCTGATCTTGGTTCCGATGATGCGGAAGCATCTGCAGGAGATGATTTAGGTATTGATTTGCCTGATTTGGATTTGGGCACAGATGCAGATTTGGGAGTTGGAGAAGATTTAGAGCTTCCGGATATTGGTTTCGATGATGCAGAAGCATCTGCTGGAGATGATTTAGGTATTGATTTGCCTGATTTGGATTTAGGCGCAGATGCAGATTTGGGAGTTGGAGATGACTTAGAGCTTCCGGATCTTGGTTCCGATGATGCGGAAGCATCTGCTGGAGATGATTTAGGTATTGATTTGCCTGATTTGGATTTGGGCGCAGATGCAGATTTGGGAGTTGGAGATGACTTAGGGCTTCCGGATATTGGTTCCGATGATGCAGAAGCATCTGCTGGAGATGATTTAGGTATTGATTTGCCTGATTTGGATTTGGGCGCAGATGCAGATGCAGGAGTTGAAGAAGACTTAGAGCTTCCAGAACTTGATTCTGACGATTTATCTGATGATGATTTAGAAGAAGATGGATCTGCTGACGAGAAATTTGATATAGCTTCGGTAGATACACTCGCAATGGATGATGAGTTTGAAAAGCCGGAGTCTGCTGAAGATAGCAGCCTTGACCTTGGCGAGTCTGAGCAGCAGGAAGATACTGGTACAAGCAGTGATTTTAATCTGCAGGATTTTGGAGATAAATTTGGTTCTGTTGATGATCTTGAAGATTCGCATGCCAGCGATCTTTCTAAAAAAGCCATAGCTGCCAAGGCGAAAAAAGAAAAAGAGGTATCCGATAAAGGGGAAGTCGAAGAAGAGAGATCTGAAAAGTATTATATATCCAAAGAAAAATTAAAAAGGGCAGTAGATACTTTATCTTCATATCCCGGAAACCTTAAAATTTATATTGAAGACCTTATTGGAAACAAAGAGGTCCCCAAGGCACATCTTGATAATCTTGTTGATAAACTTGTAGCAGGCTTTTCTGCGCGGGAAATAATAGAAGTTCTTTTTAAAATAACAGGAAAGAGAATACGCATACCTGCTCAGTATCAAAGAAAAACATGGCAGGAACTTGAAAGAGAAAAAGGGACGCTTGCTTATATAATACGATACAGGGTGCTTCCTTTTGTAGGAAAAGCTCTTGCAGCATCTTTTGCGATTCTTTTTGTATTATTTTTAATAAATAACTTTATACGAAAGCCTATTCATTCATCATTGCTTTATAAAAAAGGGTACGAGGCTCTTGTAAATGATAATTTTACGGAATCAGAAAAGAACTTTTTAAAAGCCAGCCGTATACGGCCATCGAAAAAACAGTTTTATAGATATGCAGATGCTCTTGTCGAAAAACGGGAATACTCTCTTGCGGAAACAAAATATTTACAGCTTCTTGGAATAAGTTTGAGTTCCGAAAGAGAAAAACCAGCAAGAGAAAGGCTGCGTGGATTTTTCCCCGGAGACAAGAGAGGTTTTATAGATTATTCGGTTCTTAAAACATATTATCAGGGTGAATATAGCAGATCAGAACAAATAATAGACGATTTTCTTTACATGAAAGGAAACAAGTGGGATTCTGACATGCTTGTTAAAAAAATTGATAATTACCTTAACTGGGCGGAAATTGATAACGCAAAATATGACAGCGCAGAATATGTTATAAACGACAGCCTTTCAAAATTTGGCTCAAAATCTGATTTTTATTTGCGCAGAATAACTCATGCTGTAAGATCCGGGAAATTGCTGAATATGAGGAATGAAGCATTTGCAAATGATGATATTTCAACAAGCGGAGTTTCTGCAGAAAAAAGAAAATATTATGGCACACTTGGCCAGTATAGAGGCTATATTGAAAATCTGAAAAGGAAGCAGGCAGATCCCTACATTG
>WRFK01000138.1 GCA_009778835.1 Spirochaetaceae bacterium | reverse complement strand
GGAAAAGCAGGAATATTTCTTGCCATTGGGATAAAGTATTTTTTATCTACAGTAGTGTACCCAAGTCTGTCCTGGCGGAATATTGATTCATATTTTTCAGTCACTTCATACGTAGAATATATTCCGGTAATTCTTTCAGATAGGTCAAGGGTTGCGCTCATAAGGCCGCTTCCATTTTCTGCTTCAAGCACTTCCACAGATATTTTATTAAGCATTTTCGCATTATGGGAGAAAATATCATTCAGATAGACATCTTCATCTACTTCTGACAATATTCTGTATTTTGTCCCTGCAACATATTTATATTCAAATTTTTCCGCAAAACTAAAGAATATTGGCAGTAAAAAAAGCAAAAAAAACAGTATTATTTTTCTCATTGTATCCCTATATTATCATAAAAAGTATATTTATTATATCGGTATATTAATCTATATAATATATTGCAAAAATCTGATATGATATCGGGTGGATCCCTCCTTCGTCGGGCTATGCCCCGCTTGTATTGAGGCATCTGCGCCACTGTAGTGGTTTGACGTATTCGTCGCAGATGGCAATGCGGGGATGACATGGGAGTCGGGATGACAAGGGGAAGCAGAATGGCTTGCGCCGCTTGTATGTAGTGGATTGCTTCGCTACGCTCGCAATGACGGGACGAGGGTGGCTCGCAATGACGGGACGAGTGGCGACTCGCAATGACGGGACGAGGGCGGCTCGCAATGACGGAATGGCGAGTGGCGACTCGCAATGACGGGACGAGGGCGACTCGCAATGACGGAATGGCGAGTGGCGACTCGCAATGACAGGATGAGCTGTTGGGGAAACTGTTTTTATTGACAATTTTTCAAACAGGGATTATTTTTAAAAAATAACCAAGTATCAGGATTATAATTTGTATCAGCAAAAAATAGAAGAAAATGACAAATATAGTTTAATTGTAAAAAAAGCAGGTTTTGAGGCCTTAACTCCATTTCAGAAAAAACTGGTTGAGGTAGCTTCCGGTAATAAATATATAATTGCGGAAACTAAAGAAGGGTGCGGAAAAACCCTTGGAATGGTTCTTCCTGTTATTACAAATACAGATTTTTCATTCCATGGATTAAAAAGCATTATTATTGCATCATCGTATGAAAGCGCAGTAAAAATTAATACACTTTTAAAGAAGCTGTTTCAGAAAAAAGTGACAAGCCTTCAGTCTGTTGTGGCGAATTCCGACCGCAATATTAAAAAAGATTCCCGTATGCTCAGCAAACAGCCGGATATATTTATAAGCACTGCGGATAGCATTATCGACCAGATACGAAGCAATAATATTTCTTTTGAAGGGATACAAAGCTGCATAATCGAAGATAGCGATATAGATGATTATTACAGTTTCGAAAAAGATATAGAATTTATTTTTTCAAAACTTAGCGGAAAACAGCTTTTTATAGTCTTTACAAAAGAAAATAAACACAACTATTCTTTTTATCAACTTTTTAAAAAACCAATAACAATAAATTGCCCAGAGACAGGAGAGGAAAAAATTATGGATAATTCGTTTATAAAAAATATTGTTACAGAAATAAAAGAAACATCTGACATAAAAGACCTTGTTGAGATCAGAAAAATAACAAGGCAAAATGTCCCTTTCTTTGTGAGAAGTTATTTTTCCGCATGGCTTTTAAAAAAATATGCGGAACAAAACGGATATAATCTTCAGACAAAAAGCAATGAGGAAAAAAACAGCGATTTAAAAACCATTTTTATAAATATCGGGAAAAACAGAAGGCTCTATTCAAAAGATATAGCGGGAATGGTTTTATCATCTAAGGTAGCAGAGAAAAGCGACCTTAAACGGATAAGAGTATTTGATAGTTATTCGTTTATAGATGTTACATCTTCAAAAGCAGAAGCTGTTATAGGTGTTATTAATAATGTCACATTTAAAGGGAAAAAATTAAACGCTGATTACGCGAAAAAACAGCAAAAATAAAGATATGTGAGTAAACTCACGCGCGTTCATCGCTCGTTGACCAATAGCCTTTAAAACCAGATTACTTCGCTTTGCTCGTAATAATATTGCTTTGCTCGTAATGACATTGCTTTGCTCGTAATGACATTGCTTTGCTCATAATGACATTTTTTGTTATCTGCTTATTAAATCAATAAAAAAATAAGAAATTGGAAAATTAATTATCATTCCTATTGAGAAAATAGCCAAAGAGATATAGTCATACATTTCCGATTTGCGCTGGCATTTTTTTATAATAGCAGCAGGGTCTCCGTGAATAACAACTTCTTCGATAAAAGGATCCTGTAATTTTGCCTCTGGTTTATAAAAATAATAATAGACACTATTTTTTGATATATCATTTTTAAGAATAGAGACACTTCTTATTTTAATATTCTTATCCTGACAAATTTGTATTACGTCTTCTTTACTTTCAATCTTTTTATAGCAGTATTTCATTTCCGGCCATATATCAATACAAAAATTGTTATTACCCTCTTTCGAAGCAACGCCTGCCGAAGCCTGAAAATAGTGAAAAGGAAGTTTTACAATATCCCTTTCTGCTCTTAAAAATCTTGCTTTTTTCCAGAAATGCCTGTAGGTAAAAAATAGTACAACACCCGGCGGAAAAAGAGGCATTACAGGAATAAGGCTTAGCGAAAGTGTGAATCTTGAAGTAAATGAAAATTCAGGAAAAGAAAAAAGATAATATGCAATAATAAAAAGTGAAAAAGAGCCGGCAACCAGAGAAGCAGGAGTTAGAATATTCCAGAACTCGTTTCTGTGCCTTCCTACCCATATACTACGCCTTAATAATGACTCTTGTTTGCCATCATAGATAAGAAAAGTTATATTGTTTTCAGTTGTATTTCTGAAAATTACTTTTCCTTTTTCCATAAAAAGAGGGCCGCAAACCATAATATCTGTCTGCTGTGATAATGAATGAAATGTTTCCCAGCTAAGCACCTGCGGCATCTCATCTATTATAATTTCCCTGTTTTTTTCATATATATCATTTTTATCTTCTAAAGAACTAAAAGCAGGAATAAGATATATTTTTACATTTTGCATATCAACAGTGACTGTAAAATTACTGCTTCTGAGCCAAATTTCATATTTGTCCTGGATTGCTTCAAGCGAGCCAAAAAATTTAAAAATGCCGAGATATTCCGATTCCCTTCCTCCCTGTCTGGATTTATGGAAATCAATAATAGGGGTTACTGCTGAGTCTACAAGTTTTTTGCGAAATTCTTTCCATTGCTTTCTTACGATAAGAGCCCCAATACCCGGGACTATCAAATAAAAAAAAACTGTTGTTGCAAGAATTAAGATTAAATAATTCATTATTAAGCGGTCATATTGAGAATTGAGCCTGGAAAATAGATGCTATTATAGTAATTAACAGGCATGGAATTTATCCTGTTTCTAAGTTCATAAGAAAAGTCGTTTATTAAGTCCTGAATCTCATCTTTTTCGATTTTTGCAACATCAATACCCATTTCCCTATTCCTTAATTTACTTATCTGGTCAATCAACATATCAAGCTGCTGAAGCTTGTAATAAGAGATATTTCCCTCTTCAGATGCTAATGGGACGCCTGTTATATGCTTAAATCTGGTATTAATACCTGCCGCATCATTAACAGGAACAGACAAACTCCCGCCTGAATAACTTACTTTTAAAATTTGTGAAAAAGGTACTGATATACTTGAAACAGCCTGTATAGATTCCATAATTAACTCTCTTATTTAATTATCGACTGTTTCAGGTAATATATTAGGCTAAAAGTAATATACCCCCGGACCCTTAATCCGGGGTATAACCCCACTTTTTTGGGAAAAGAATATCTTTTTTATTATCTGTTCATTCTTTCATCAGATGTCTTACAAGATATACACATTAACGCGTATGGAATTGCTTCAAGCCGTTCTTCCGGGATTTTTTTACCGCATTTCATGCAGACTCCATATCTGTTGTTCTGTATTCTTGATAAAGCAGCATCAATCAATTTTAGTCTTTTAATATCCTGCGCGCTTACTGTTTCAAGCATTTTTCTGTCTATATCATCTGCAGCAATATCCACTACATCTTTAGGATCCATGTCTTCTACCAGAGATTTGAAAGAATCATTTTCCGAAATAAGATTATTTATAATTTCTTCTTTCAATTTAAGTAATGCTTCATTCATACGTTCTTTAAAATCGCTTTCCATATAACAACCCTCATGTTTAGTTAAAGCGTAATTTGCACAATTTCGCATTTATTGTCAACCTTATTCTTTGCGTTGACAAAAAAATTTTATTTAAATATTATAAAATAGTTATAAATTATTATAAAAGTTTATAATAATTATTATAAAAAATGGAGGAAACTTGGCGAATAAAGAAGAAGCCATTGAAATTGATGGTGTGGTAAAGGAATCTTTACCCAATACAATGTTTAAAGTAGAAGTTAAAAATGGCCACATGATACTGGCTCACCTTTCAGGTAAAATGAGAAAATTTTATATTAGAATAGTGCCTGGCGATAAAGTAAAAGTCGCTCTCTCCCCTTATGATCTTACCCGGGGAAGAATAATATATCGAGAAAAATAAGTTATTTAAAAGTTACCCAGCGGGAACCTTTTCCGCCATCTTTTTGCTGTGAAAAACCTGTTGCTCCAACATAAGGACAATCTCTTAAAACATCATCAACTACTTTTTTAAGAACACTTTCGCCGCTTGAATGAATTCCTTTACCATGGATCACACAAACCTTTTTGTAGCCTTTATTTTTGCTATTTAAAAGAAAGTTTTTAAGCTCTGTTTCTGCCTCTGAAGCTGTTAAACCATGAAGGTCGATTGTATCCTGCGGTTTTATTTTCCTTAAAACCTTTAAATTTTTTCCCCTGCCCTGGGACAAAAGAGCATCTCCTGTACCAAGTTTTTTATCTTTATCAGGATATGGAGCGCCTTTGCTATTGCTTT
>WRFK01000137.1 GCA_009778835.1 Spirochaetaceae bacterium | reverse complement strand
TGTTTGCAGTTTTTACAATCCACAAGAGGGTCTGTAAAATTCTCCACATGCCCGGATGCTTCCCAAACTCTCGGATGCATCATAATTGAAGCATCAAGTCCCACAATACTTTCATGGAGCCTGGTCATCTCTTTCCACCAAAACTCCTGTATATTTTTTTTAAGTTCAACTCCAAGCGGCCCATAATCCCATGCGGACGAAAGACCTCCGTAAATTTCGCTGGACTGGAAAACAAATCCTCTTCGCTTGCATAACGATACAAGTGTGTCCATTGTCAAGCCATTACTCATTATTGCCAACCTCATCTTTCAAAATATTTATAACCCTCTCAATACGGGCTGTTGTTTTTTCAATACCAAGCAGTTTTAAAGAACCAATTATAGGAGGAGAAACATTGCTTCCTGTTGCAGCAACTCTTAAAGGCATAATAAAATCCCCAAGCTTTACCCCGAGATTTTCTGCAAGAGTTTTAAGTAATTCTTCAACCTTATCTTCGTTTTTTGCAAACATATCAGGAAGATGTTTTTTTATAACTTCAAGAATTTCAACTGTTTTGGCTGCATTAAGTTTTTTAGGAATAATTTCATCCGGCAAATAAGTATCTATTTCCTTGAAGAAAAACCAGGCAAAGTCTTTTATATCTGAAAGCACTTTAAGCCTGTCTCTTGTAAGAGAAACAATCTCATCAAGAAAACTTGCCATATCGGGCAATTTTTCAGGTTCAATAAACCCATATTTTATAAGATACGGAATAAGCAGCTCTTTAAGCTCTTCATTGCTTTTTTCCCTTATATAGTGACCATTAAACCAATCCAGTTTTTTATAATCAAAAACTCCGGGCGATTTACTTAGTTTATCCAGCGTAAATAATTTCTCCAGTTCTTCTTTTGTAAAAAATTCACGCGAATCATCATAAGCCCATCCAATTAAAGAGACATTGTTTATAATTGCTTCAGAGAGATATCCTTTTTCAATAAAATCCCTTACTGCTGTTGCACCATGCCTTTTGGAAAGTTTTTGTCCGTTACTGCCCATTACCATTGGAAGATGACAATACTGCGGCGGCTTCCATCCAAGAGCATCATAAAGAACAACATGTAAAGGACACGAAGGAAGCCACTCCTGCGCCCTTAATATATGCGTTATATTCATAAAATGGTCATCAATAACATTTGCAAGGTGATATGTAGGATAACCGTCGGATTTAAGAAGCACCGGATCGGGACTTATATCAATATTTTTCTTTTTTATCTCTCCGATAAGGTAATCGGAAAAAACTGTTTCGCCTTCAAGAGGAATCTTGAGTCTTATTACAGGTTTTACTCCATCCCGTTTATATTCTTCTATTTCAGATTCAGTAAGATCCCTGCATTTTCTGTCATAACCAAAATCCTGCTTATCTTTTTTCTGTTTTTCGCGTAAGTCTTCAAGTCTCTCCTGAGAACAGTAGCAATAATATGCATGCCCGCTTTCAACCAGCCTTCTTGCATGCTCCCTGTAAAGCTCTGTTCTTTCTGACTGCACATAGGGACCGTATTCGCCGCCTTTCTCCGGGCCTTCATCCACTTCAATGCCTAACCATTTAAGCGTATTATGGAGATCATTCAAGGCATTTTCACTATATCTTTCCCTGTCTGTATCTTCTATGCGGAGAATAAATTCACCATTACGCGATCTGGCAAAAAAATAGTTAAACAATGCTGTCCTGATACCGCCAATATGTTGAAGCCCTGTCGGAGAAGGAGCATACCTTACCCTAATACCCATCTGTTACTCCATTGTCATTTTTTATTAAAATTTGTTAGGAAGAGGTGCGAGCTGCACTTCTATATATTTCTATTATATTTATATTAAAATAAAGATTCAACGGTAAATCAACTTTTGAAAACACTAATATTCATAAGATTTGGATACCTTATATCGCAGCTTTGGTATTATATGACCAATCTCTTGACATTTTTTCTTATCTGTAATACAATCTGTAATATGGCAAAAATAAAAACAAATAACAGTAAAAAAGAGGTAATTACCACTGCCAGGCTTCCCAGCGATACAAGGAATAAGCTTCTTATTCTGTCAAAGCATAAAAACAAAACCAAGTCAGAAATCATCATTGAAGCTCTGGAAATGTATTATGAAAAGGAAGAAAACGAACTCGATTCCTACACTCTGGGACTGCCTTATTTTGGCAAGTACGGTTCCGGTATAGGTGATCTTTCTACTACATACAAACAACGGTTCAGGGATTATATAGTTGCACGACAGAATTCTTATTGACGCAGGTCCATTTGTTGCCCTGTTTGATGTTAATGATAATCATCATAAAAAGGTTTTGGAATTTTTGGCAAAACATGAATACCGTTTTATAAGCACTCTTGCTGTTTTTACCGAAGTGTCTTATTTCCTGAGGTTTAGCACAAGAGCCCAAAAGGATTTTTATGAGTGGGCAATGTGCCATGGAATAATTATCAGCGATATTAACCAGCACGATTTACCACGAATTGTAGAGTTGACAGAAAAATATGCAGATTTACCCATGGATTTTGCCGATGCTACTTTGGTTGTAGCTGCTGAAAAAACCGGTATCAGAGAAATCATTAGCCTGGACAAAGATTTCAACATATACCGCCTCCCCGGAAGAGAGAAAATACGCAATATATATCAATTTTAGTGAAGGGTTAACAGAGACAGATCAAACAACAGAAGTCCCGTATGCCCAATCTTTTGCCTGATTAATAATTTTTGATAAAAATAGAATATGTATATCGCCCTTCTCAATCTCAAATTTTTTATCAAATTTCACAGCGCTTACTTTTTTAATAAATTTGTCTTTTAAAAGATTTATATTTTCCCGATCTTCCTGATGAGATGCTATATACATAAAGTATAGCTTGATTAATTCAAGAACAGGATTATTTTTAACTTTTTCTATTTTTTCAACTATTGTAAGAGCTTTATCAAACTCTTTTCCGGAAATAAGGACAAAAGCATAATTTATCAAAATCCAGTCCATTCCTTTAAGAGACTTATTATTAGCAGCTTCTTCAAAATAGATTTGAAGATTACTATTTGAATCTGATATTAGATTGGCGCAGCAAAACATAAGAAATGTTTTATTATATATTGATCTTTTTTTCTCTTTTATATATTTTTCCAGGTTTTTTATTTTATTTTCTTTTCCCAGCAAAAAATATGAATATACAAGCAGCCTTATGTTTGAGTATGTAATGAATTTTTTTTCATAAATTCTCTTCTCAAGTATAGCGGCAACCCCATCCCAGTTACCTGTTTTTGTATAGTTAATAATTGACCAGTTAAATATAAAAAAGAGATTTATTACCAGAATAATTACAAAAAAAATAAGCGGTAAAAACCAGTTATTAAGCCAAAATTCAGTAATCTGACCCAATCCAAAGATAGTTATTGGCATAAAAAAGAGGGTCAGGAACGAAAAAAACATAAAAATGTTAAAAAAAATTATAATTAGTTTATATTTCAAGGAAAAACTCCAATAATAATAGTATATAATATTATAATTCTATAATAATATAGATGATAATAAAGAGTTATGAAAGAACTTGAGATAAAATCTTTAAAACCAGATACATACTATACTGCTCCTGTCTTTATTGATAAAGAGTATATCCTTACAACTCCGGATATGCCTCTTAGTAATAATATTATTGAAAAATTAAAAAAATGGCAATTTTCTTATATTTATACAGATGGAGAAACCAGTAACAAACCTATAGTAGCTACGGAAGAATCAGGCTTGCAGGCAACAAATCTTAATGAAGATTTAACAGTTGTAGAAGTAAGAAAAGAAACCCAGGTTTTCTTTAGAGAACTATGCGGATTTCTTGAAAATACATTTGAAACCTATAAAGCCCGGGAATTAATAAATTATAACTTCATAGTTGAACATATTAAAAAAATAACCCCTTTTATTAAAGAAAAAAGGGATTTTATTCTTGATATGTCAAATCTTAAAGTTACCGAGCACAACTATCTTATATCCCATTCAGTAAAAACAGCGATATTAAGTATTGCTTTGGCAGAGTTCCTTAAGCTTCCGCAGCACAAAATTATAGAACTTGGCGCAGCAGCAATGACGCATAAAATTGGAATGCTTAAGTTGCCTGAATCAATAGTTACTAATCCCGGAGGACTTAAAGACGCAGAATGGAATGCCATAAAAGCATATCCAATACTTGGATATAAAATATTGCAGACCGCTTCTTTTCCAAGCGCAGTATGTCTTGCAGTGCTTGAACATCAGGAACGTAATAATGGGACAGGCTATCCAAGAAAACAAGTAGGAGACCAGATATCTCTTTATGGCAAAATTCTCGCTGTTATAAGCTCATATTGCGCTGCAATTGAAAAAAGGCCATTTAAAAGCGGAAAAGATGCTCATATGGGAATTATGGATATACTTAAAAGCATGGGAAAACAGTATGATGTGAAGGTTGTACAAGCTCTTATTTATACTTTATCTTTATATCCTATTGGAACAAAAGTGCTTCTATCAAATAATTCTGTAGCTGTTGTAGTAAAAACAAATTCTGCAAATCCTAATCAGCCTATAATAAAAGTTCTTACCAGCGAAGAGGGAGCTCCTTTAGCAGATAATGTTGTAATGGACCTATCGCAAAACACAAAAATACAAATTTCAAGGCTTTTAACCCAGAGCGAAATATTAAAACTCTCTGCCAAGTAATATTTTTAAATTATATATAAAGCTCTCCAAATACTTTTATAGTTAAAAATCTCCCCAAAATATAGGCGAAATAAATAGCGTACAATTCAAACTCAATCTTCTTTAATAAGTTAAATTATTGAGGTTTAAAACAATTTCTGGTATAATAATTATGACTAAATAACACCTATTTAAATATGGAGTTAAATAAATATGTTAAATAAAAAATTATTGTTAAATACTATTATATTTTCAGTTTTATTATTAATACCCGTAATAC
>WRFK01000136.1 GCA_009778835.1 Spirochaetaceae bacterium | reverse complement strand
TTACTGTTGTTATAAAACATCATGCTGTTATTAATGCCGTCCATATATTACTTCCTTATGATCTCTTAAGGCTTGTTGCAATTCCAAGCATATTATCGGTTGTTTGTATTGCTTTGGAGTTTAATTCATAAGCTCTTTGAGCAACTATCATATTTACCATCTCTTTTACTACATAGACATTTGACATTTCAAGAAATTGATGGATAAGGCTTCCCATTCCGTCATAAGCCGGTCTTCCTGCTATTGGATCTCCTGATGCGTTAGTTACTTTAAAAAGGTTTTCTCCAATAGAGTTAAGTCCTGCCGGGTTAATAAATCTGTATATTTCGATTTGCCCTACCTGTATAGGATCGTCGTTTCCGGGAACTTTTACCGTAACTCTTCCATCCTGTGTAACTGTAAGAGTCTCTCTTATAAAACCTTCGGGCATAATAATTTCCGGCATAAGCCTGTATCCATTGGAGTTAAGCATTTGTCCGGTTGAATCGATTTTAAATGAACCATCCCTTGTGTAACCTAAAGATCCATCAATAAGCCTGACGCTAAAGAATCCTTCACCATGTATTGCCACATCATAAACATTGCCTGTTGCCTGAAGAGAGCCTTGTGTAAATATTTTCTGTGTAGCTGCAGCTTTTACACCATGTCCAACCTGCACACCTGTAGGCACTACAGTAAGTTCGGTTGCAGGAGTTCCTGCTGTTCTTATTGTCTGGTAAAGCAAGTCTTCGAATTCCGCTCTTGTCTGCTTGAATCCAGTGGTGTTAACGTTTGAAAGGTTGTTTGAAATTGTATCTATGTTAAACTGCTGCCCAATCATTCCTGATGCTGCAGTCCATAATGATCTCATCATATCATATTCTCCTTTTGGTTATTATACTTTAACCCCTTCGTTAAGTAATTTTCCTGTTATGGTTTCGTGATTGCTTACAGCTCTCTGGTTTGCCTCATAAGCGCGGTTAACTTCTATCATTCTTACCATTTCTTCAACAGCGCTTACATTTGAGCTTTCAACAAAACCCTGTAATACATTTGGAAATTTTTCTTCGGATATCTTTACGGCTGGACCTGATTCTTCGGTATCTATCCAAAGGGAGCTTCCCTGTTTTCTTAAATATCTTTCCTGTTCAAAATCTACAACTCTTAAAGTATCGATTTGAACAGTTTCTTCCCATTGATTTTCTCTCATTGATATCAATCTTTCAGGATCCTCAGGAAGAGCTCTGTTTACAAATACACGGCCAAGTTTGTCGATTATAAAATTGTTCTCTTTTATATGAATAGGGCCATTTTCTCCCAGAACAGGATAACCTTCTTTTGTAAGAAGCATTCCCTCTTTTCCAATTGTAAAAGCGCCATTTCTTGTAAATCTTTCTCCAATAGGAGTATCTATTACAAAAAATCCCTTGCCATCAAGTGCAAGATCAAACATATTTTCTGTTTCTTTAAGGGAACCTTGAGTAAATGCTGTATAAACTTCATTTTGCTCAACACCAAGTCCAAGTTTTCCTACAATTGGAGCTATATCTGCTGATCCCATTGGGAATACATATACCCCATCATCAGACATTCGTCTTATAAGAAGTTCAGGAAATGATTTGTGAATTGAAGTGTCCCGCTTATAGCCGTTTAAATCTACATTTGCAAGATTATTGGATAAAGCATCCATCCTGTGCATCTGGGCGACCATTCCGGCAGCGCCAGTGTATATTCCACGTAACATTTTTCCTCCCAAATATATATATTTTGATTATCGGTGATGGAAAAAAAATACTTAATATAATGGTTTTGCCGAATTTATGTAAATTAATTGAGAAAAACAGGTGAAAATTAGTGAAAATTGCTTATATATATGCCAAAACTTGCTAAATTTTAGTAGTTTAAATATAATACTGATGCTAAAGAGTACTATTTTAGTGAAATTTGCCGGTGTGGCTCAGTTGGTAGAGCGGATCACTCGTAATGATCAGGTCACGGGTTCGATTCCCGTCTCCGGCTGTAGTAATAAAATATTGTTAAAATAATTCTTTGTATTATAAAGATTTATTTGTTATCTTAAAAAAAAGTTATAAAAAAGCCCCAAAAAGCCCCAAAAATCAGGTTGATTTAAAAGTAAAAAGATTTTAATATTACAGCATGAAGGCTGGATATAGGTTTAAAAAAAGAAAAGGGCGTAAAATATCGGTAATTTTTAATATTCTTCCAGGGGTAGAAATATCTACCGGAACAGAATATGAGCAAGATGCTATAATATTTGCGGAAAGATATTTGCAAAACTTTGATAATACATACCGAGGGAAAATGCCGCTTTTCAAAGATTTTGCGTCAGGATTTTTCGAAAAAGATACTTATGATTATCGCAAACAATTAGAGAAAAAGAAAAAAAAATATAAAAATAGTTATTGGTTACAGCAGGAAGCTCGAATTAATAATTATTGGATACCTGCTTTTGGAAATTTGCTTATATCTGCCATAACATCATTTATTGTTGATAAATGGTACATGGATTTAAAAAATCATAAAACAAAAGAACCCTTAGCTGATAATACAAAAAACAAAATATTATCATGTGGCAATATTGTTTTTGAAATTGCTTTACAGAAAAAAATCATAAAAACCAATCCTATAAAATCTATAATAAAAATAACCGAAGAAAACGCAAAAAGAGGTTTCTTTAATGATATAGAGATTGCGAAGTTATTTCCAAAAGACGAAACAGAATTGATTAAAATATGGCTTACAAGAAAGTGGATAACGTATTTCATGATTATGCGTGATACAGGATGGCGGCCAGGAGAAATTGCTGGATTACAGAGAAAAAATTATTATCCAGATATTGGCGGTATATATACAGAACATTCTATTGATTATGAAACAGGAGAAATGCAAGAGAGCATTAAAACGACAAAAAAAGGTAAGCCGTTTAAAATTGGCTATCTTAAAAATGATACGATAATCCATCTTGATAAATATCTTGAAGAACAACAGATCGGAATAAACGATTTAATTTTTACATCTACAAAAAAAACAGGAATGAAAGCCGATGTATCAAACAAACACTTTAAAGCATCGTGCGAGAGGGCAGGGGTAGACAGAGGCGACAGGCCCCAATATTGTATGCGTCATACTTTCAGCACAAAAGCGCACAGATCTGTTGAACGAGATGTCGCCAATGCTTTAATGGGTCATACGAGCTATCGACCAGAATATGATCACCGAGATCCAGAAACATTGCTTAAACAATACAAAGATGTAAGAAATAAGATTGGTTAACGTATTGCCATAGCAACAACTTCCCAATAAATTTTATCAATCTCTTGTCTTAACAGCTCAAGAGCAAGCTCTCGCCCAAATAATTTAATGTTTTTCTTTAATTTTTTGATAGTTTTGTTTTTTCATACAGATACAAACTGCGAGTTTGAATGGTTGCTTCAAATTAGCAGAAGAGGTTATATTTTAAATTGTGTTTTTCGCTGTAATTTTTTCTTCCAGTTTTTTTATAATTTCTTTTTCTAAATATTCTTGCTCTTTATTATTGTTTTTTCTGTTTAATATAAAAAAGACATATCCATTATTATAATCCATAACGCTAATAGAATTTTGAGGCGGGTTATTTTGATAATATTTTGATAATTTTCTGTCTTTTTTGTTTCTATTTGACATTTTGTTCTACGGCTTCAACAGCAGCATAAAAGTCTTTATATAAAGCAGAAAAATCATCATATTGAGCATTAAAATCAGCTTCTGCCTCATTCCGTGAGTAATTATAGTTATTTAATACACCGAACAAATCAATTACGCTTCCCGCCCCATCTAAAAAAGTCGGCCTTGTAAAAAGGGAATAATTCACGATCTCTCCTTAAGTATATATATAATATATCACAAAAAATCATTTTGTTACATAGTTTTATATGGGATAATTGACCAAATTTAATTATTTTTAGCGCCTTCCATATTCCCTAATCTGCCTATAAATCAGACTCATGTCTGCACCTGATGGAGCTTTCCCTTTTTTACAGGGCTTTTTGTACTCTTTTGCTTGTGAGCTAATTTAAAATCGATATTGTTCAGTATTTCCATTTTCTCCACTTCGTTTAACGCCTTGAGCTTGTCGAGGATTTTTAAGTCTTCCGGAGGGACATCTTCGTCAATCTTGCCTGTAATCAAATATTCTACAGTGGTATTTAATGCCTTTGCTATATCAAAGCCTTGTTGAACATCTGGCAATATCTTCCTATATATCCAATTTTGAAAAGTTCCATAGCTAACACCACAAGATTTAGCAACCCATTCTTGTATTGTTTTTTCTTTTTTAATCTGTTTTTTCACATTATCCCAGAACGACATATTATATTTTCGGAAAAAAATCGTTAAAAAACGAAAAAAAATTGTTGACAATATCGGTATAAGAAAAACTTTTTATTCATTTTTTATCATGCTTCCGGTATCTTGTCAAAATCAACACCAATTGATAATAAAAACAACCTTAAGGCTGCTTCACTTTCGTAAAATTTTTAATTTTTTCGAGCTTTGCATTAAGCAATATAGTAATTTCTTTCTTTTCAGATTCTGGCAGCTTGTCTATTTTTTGGGATATTTCAAGGATTTCAGCGGGTATGCCCTGATTCTCTTTGCCTGTTACTAAGAATCTAACAGAAGTATTTAAAAAATCAGCTATCTTTAAGGCTATATCTGCCTTCGGTATTGTCCCGTCTTTTTTCCATTCAGAAAGAGAGGGGCGACGGATATTTAAGAAGGCCGCACATTTTTCTTGGCTAATTTTATTTTTTTTCAATAAAAAAATGACCCTGCTACCAAAGTTTTCCATATTATGTTTTCGGAAAAAAAGTACATAAAACGTAATTTTTTTCTTGACATTGTACGATAATCGTAATATATATAAATTATAGAGTACGAAAAACGTACAAAAAACTGCCTAGAGGACAAGGCAGGAAGAGAAGTAACAGGTTATTTGATGCGCCCTTGTCCAAACCCCGGAAACGGG
>WRFK01000135.1 GCA_009778835.1 Spirochaetaceae bacterium | reverse complement strand
ATTTTTTTTTAAATCCATTGCAATTTTTTCCCTGTATCCGTTATGTGTAATAATATACATTTCATTGGTATCGGATTCAAATCCAACCCCTTTTTTGGAAACATCATTTACAGCAACCATATCTGCTTCTGCTTTTTCCATTCTCCATTTCGCATTGTCAAGCAAATCCGATTCAGCCATATTATTAAGAGCGCGGAATATAAGAAGATACACCAAAGGAAATTTTCTTTTTATGCCATCAATAATTTTTGGAGTAGGCTTTAACCGGATAACAAGAGAATCTTTGTCATGAGTTGAAATCTTTTCTGTTGATTTTTCTTCTGCCTGCCAGTCTCCAACTGCCGCTGCTGCTGCAAATATATCATAGGGCTTACTCTCCAGCTCCTTATAAACAGCATTATACATTTCCTGGGTAGTGTTTGCATAAATAACTTTTATTTTATTTGATGGGGTTACAGAAATTTTCCCTGCAATCAAAGTAACATCTGCTCCTGCTTCCGCTGCTTTTTCTGCAAGCGCCACCCCCATCTTTCCGGATGAGTTATTTGTTATAACTCTTACAGGATCAATATATTCAACAGTCCTCCCTGCTGTAACAATCATTTTTTTGCCTGCAAGAAGATTTTTCGCAGAAGCAGGCGAAAGCGCTTCCAGAACTTTATTATATATTTCATTGTTCTCGGGTATTTTTGCTTTTCCTTCTTCGATGCGGGGCTGCATAACAGTAATACCGCAAGAGAGAAGTTTATCAATATTCTGCTTTACAAAAGGGTGTTTATACATTGGCTCGTGCATTGCAGGAACAACAATCAGCGGTATTTTTTCTCCAATAGCGGTTGTTGCAAAAGTTGTAACAGAAGTATCATCAATTCCTGCTGCAATTTTTCCTATTGTATTTGCTGTGCATGGCGCAATAATTACAAGATCTGCTTTTGTTTTTGTATTTCCCGCAAGCTCCACATGTTCCACTTTGCCTGTTAATTCAATTACAGGATAATGCCCTGTTGCCCAGTGCATAAGATCGGGATGGATTATTTTGCATGCTGCGTTGCTCATAACAGGGAAAACATCTGCGCCATGGCGCATAAGAAGCCTTGCAAGATCAGAAGATTTTACAGCAGCAACACTTCCTGTAATGCATAATACGATTTTTTTCCCATCCAGTTTGTTATCCAGACTGTTTTTTATATCAAATGAAGGATGTTTTTCTTCCATATCAAACTCCGCTAATCTCTGCTGAAAGTTTTAAAAGCCTTTCAGACATAAATATAATAGAATCTTTTAATATCTTTTTATTATTATAAGAATTATATATTGATTTTAATTCTTCTTTTGTTTTATTTTTATAATTTTTAATTTGTTCTGTAAGAAGAGGGAGAACTCTTGTAATATTATCGATTATTGAAACATGGGCGCTGTTTGGAGTTCTGGAAAGTGGATTAAGATCAACAGTAATAACTTTTTTCCCAAGCTTAACAAGAGCTTGTGTCCTGTCTCCATCTTCAAGAGGAACAAAAACCATATCTGCTTTAAAAATTCCATCAGGATCAACTATTCTTCTGTCACTGGAAAGCTCTTTTATAATACTGCTATTCCCGCTTACCCCAAGCACTGTTTTTGCCCCTGCTTCTTTAAGCACTTTAAGTATAGCCTCTTCTCTTCCCGGAGCTCTGTAAAAAAGATTGATCTCAAGAGGAGCGCCTGATTCTTCGGAAAGTTTCACAAGGTCCTCTGCTGCGATTTGCGCCACATTACCGTTAACAGAAATAACAGGATACTCTGCAAGAAGAAAAGCGCAGGCAGCAGCCTCTATTGCATCAAGAGAAAATTTTTCTGTCTTCTCTCCTATAATATAATCAAAAGCTTCGCCCCGTCCCTGTGCTATAAGCCCTGCAGGAGCAACAACTTTAGTTTCACAACCTTTAATAATATTTTCCCTTATCATCATTGCTTTGTAACGGGGATGGTCTTTCGGGATATTAGGCATCTTCGCTGACAATGTTTACCCCTCCTCTTGCAATATTTGAAAAAAATAGTAATGGTTTTCTGGCAGATTTGATTTCAGAGATAATTTTTTCTGCAATTTTTTTTACTTTTTCAATATCAGTTTCAGGCACAATTGTAAATGTCCCTTCGCCAAACATAAGCATACTGCTGTTTATTCCCTTCTTGTCAAACCCATCCATAACTGCTCTAACGCTCTGCGGTATCATTCCTGTACTTTCCGCAAAATCGCGGGAGTATTTTATAAAATTTTCAAAACTTGGTTCCTTCTTTATAAGCGAATGATATTTTTTTCCACTGATAGTTATTTTTTCGCGAAGCAGCGGATCTGATAAAGCTTCTCTTGTTGACAGCGGACCATAAACTGCAAACATCGCACACAACCCTTCAGGATATGGTATAGAAATAGTTGCCCCTATTCCCGGAGCTCCTGGTTTTATTAATATTTTAATTCCACCCAAGGTCTCGCCCATAACTGTGCCAAGTCCTGTCTTACATATTACCTCTGCGCAATGGGCAACTTGTGAAGCCTGAAGCGCGCTTAGAGGGTCGCTATAAAGTCTATTAAGCGCAAAAACAAGGCTTAGCGCTCCTGCACCGCTTGAGCCAAAACCCGATCCCTGAGGTGTTTCTATTTCATGCTCTATTTTAAGATATTCAGGAGTAATTCCTGTTTTTTCAAAAAAGAGTTCAACTATTTTTCTGCTGACCGGAGCCTCTTTTTTTATGGAATTTATTGTAATTACATGATCTTTTGAAGTTTTATTCTTGTTTACGGTTGTAGATGTCCCTTTTACCAAAGAAAAACCTGATCCCAATGATCCGCAATAAAGCGGGTCCGGCTCCAAATCTTTCATATAAAAGAGGCCTGTAACATGTCCGGGAGAAAAGGCAGTTACCCGTTTCATATATTAGAGTATCTATTAAATCTGCCATTTATTCAACAATAAATGATAAATGACCAAAATGATTTACAGTTGTAAAGAGATTACCTGACATGTGAATATAGCAATTTTTCCATTGGGGGACAGCTTCAATTACCACTCGCGAGGGATAAACCCTTCAGGGATGTCAAGCTTCATGGTGTCTCCACTTTGCTCAAGAACATAGAACCCTGCCTTTACAGCATAGGCTCGTGTTTCCTTTGTAATCATTGCTCCTGCAATTGCTCCGTAGTACTTGCGTTTATCGCCTTTGGACTCTGCCATACAATGGAGAAAATCCATTCGCGCCAGATGTTCATCTATATCTTTGCTATGCAATTTTGATTTTACCTCAACTGCTATAACAAACTCGCCATTTTCCAGAAGTATATCAATCTCTGCCAGCAACTGACCTGTTTTAGGGTCAAAGATTCTGCGTGGTTGAGAAGCATCAGAAAAGTTAAATCCAAGAGTATTAAATTTTTCCACTATGCCCGGCAGAACAAGATGTTCTATAAGTTCACCGAAACGGTTTCCAAGCTTGCCGATCATAATATCGGTCTTTTTCATCCGTTCATCGGTTTCTTTCATTCTGCGATCGGTTTCCTGAAACTTTTTATCAGTCTCTTGAAACATTGCCATAACTTTCTCAAAGGTTAGAGGCTCGTTGTATAATTCCGACATAGAATACTCCTATATTAAAAATATCTCAGGTGTACAGAGATGTCAACCAATCAAATTGCGCCTGCCATATCATTAAAAAAAGTACACCTTTTCAGGAATTAAAAGTTCCTATACCTATATAACTTAAAAAATAATTGATTTGCTTTAAAAAAAGCAAAATAAAATTCCAGGTTTAAAGATTATTTGGTTTCTGATATATTATAATAATGAACATAGCAATTATTGGAGCCGGCGCAACAGGTTCGCTTTTTGGGAGTTATCTCGCCAATGCAGGATATAATGTTATAATTACAGACTCCGATGATGCAAAAATAAATGCTATTGCGAAAAATGGGCTAAAAGTTTTATCTCCTTCAGGAGAGGAAATTCTACACACCTTTATTTATGAAGCGCTCCCTGCGGCAAAAATGGAGTCAAGTGAAAAATTTAAAAACTGCAACTACTATATATTTTGTGTTAAATCATTTTCTACTGCAAATGCCGCTGAATCTGTTTGTAAATTTGTCAAAGCAGATTCTATTGCTGTAACACTTCAGAATGGGGCGGGAAATATTGAAGCCCTTTCTGCTTTTTTTAAACAGGAAAATATTGCAGCCGGCACTACTACAGAAGGGGCTACGCTGCTTGAGCCAGGAATTGTAATCCATGGAGGGAAAGGCAAAACAGCTATTGGAATGGCTGGGAGCGATAAAGGGTGTTATACCGCAGGAATTGCCCCATTGATTACAGCTTTTGAAAAAGCAGGGTTTAAAACTTCCTATACAGATAATCCAAAAAAAATGATATGGGAAAAACTCGCTGTAAACACATCCATAAATTCAATAACAGCTATCCTAAAAGAAAGTAACGGTATTATTGACAAAAGCAGTTACTTAAAAAGTCTTATAAAAATAATTACAGATGAGGTCTGCCTTGCTGCAAAAACTGTTAGCATAAAACTCGATCCAGCTGAAACATATAACACAGTTCTTGAAGTTGCAAAAAATACAAAAGCAAACAAATCTTCAATGCTCCAGGATATATTGGCAGGCAAAAAAACAGAAATTGAAAATATTTCGGGATTTATTTCCAAAACAGCAAAAGATAATGGAATAAGAGCCAAAGGAAATCTTGCGCTCTTTCTTCTTGTAAAAGCTCTTGAAAACAAATAACCAGATAAGATATGATCCCTTAATTTATCTATAATAATTTCACGCCAAGCCGCAAAGGCGCCAAGAGTATGAAATAATTTTTAAATTTCTTATATTAAGTATTCTATCCAGCAGAAAGTCCAATGTTTTTTTGGATAATTCCTTTGTGTCTCTGCGCCTCCGCGAGATGCTATGTAAATTTTATGCAGAGGATATCGACACCCCTTTAAAAAAACTGTTTTTATTGTTATTATTGCTCCATGAACAAAGAAAAAATAATGAATCTAATAAAAGAACTCATAATTGAATTGGGAGAAGATCCT
>WRFK01000134.1 GCA_009778835.1 Spirochaetaceae bacterium | reverse complement strand
GCCTATGAGGCTCTTTTTTTACAACCTCAGCAAGAATTTTTATGGCCTCATTATATCTTTTTTCCTCAATAAGCTGTTTTGCAGCAGGCAGTAGATCTTCTTTTTTACCGCTGCCATGAACTTGAGCAACTAAGCATAGAATAAAGAGTAAATAAAATAATAATCTTTTAAAACTAAAAGGCTTTCTAATGCTTGTAATCCACCCCTCTTATTTAAATTACATAAATATCTTACTATATTATCGGCAATAAAATAACATATTGAATATAAGTACTATTCTTATAGTAAACTAAACATAAAAAATTTCCGACTATTAAAATAGCTCGTTTTTTTTTGAATTATTTGTTATTATTATAGAAAAAAATGACAAAAAAACTACTTTGTTTTATAAATTTATTCATAATATTAACCTCATTTTCCATATCAGCGCTAGATATATCTGATTTTTACTACAAGGCGGATGGGTTTTTAGACTCATTTTCTGATCCAAATACAGGACTTACAGCATTTCCAACCCTTCAAATACCTTTGGGGGGAAGATATGAGGCAATGGGTACTGCATTTACAGCAGTTGCTGATGATGCAAGCTTTATTGAAGCTAACCCTGCAGGAAGTTCAAGCCTCAGATATACAGAACTCTCTTTTTACCATAATGACTGGATAGCAGATACAAATATAGAAAGTGTTGTTTTTACAACAAGATATAATAATTTAGGCTTTGGTTTAGGGGCAAAATTCCTTTATGTTCCGTTTACAGGATATGGTCTCTGGGGCGAAAGAACATCCAGAGGATACTATTCCGAATCTGTAGGAATAGCTAACATCTCATATAGATTTATGCCAAGTTACAATTTTTGGGGAATTTCTGTTGGCACAAATTTAAAGGTTGCTTACCGCCATATTCCCGAAGAGATTTATCCTGACCAGTCAGCTATTTCGACAATGGTGGATATTGGGGCTCTTACAAGATTTAATTTCCTTAAATTCTATAAAGCAAGGGAAAAAAATGCATCTTTTGGCATTGTCTTAAAAAATTTAGGTATTGCTCAACTGGATGATCCTCTCCCTCTTGAAGCAGCAGCAGGAATTGCATATTCCCCTTTAAGGCCTTTGATACTTGCTTTTGATTTTACATATCCAATTTCACTTAATCCCGAAGAACAGCCTGCAGAACACTGGGGTTTTGCTGTAGGAACAGATGTTACATTTACAGACTTTTTCTCTCTTCAATGCGGTTTCAGATACAGGGGTTCAAACCCAAGGGTTTCTTTGGGAACAAAACTTGACCTTAACAATATAAGTTTTAATTTTAACTACACATTAGACCTTACAACACAGGCTGGGCTTGACAGATTTAGCATTGTATCTTCTCTTAATCTTGGGGATAAAGGGAGAGGCCTTATTGCTACACAGGTCGATGAGTATTATGTTGCCGGGCTTTTTGCTTATTCCGACGGTAATCTTAGGGAAGCGGCAATGAACTGGGAAAAAGCAGTTGAACTTGATCCAGGATTTTCCCCTGCAGTATTAAACCTTGAAACAGTAAGAAGAACACTGCAGGTAATTGATGAAATGCGCTCAATACAGACTGTAGAGTAGTATTTTATTTATCCTGCTTTCGACCGGAAAACATAAGCTTTTTAAATCCAGACCTACTTGCTAAATTCAAAATCTTTCCACTGTGAATATATCTCTTCAAAAGGCTCTAAAGCCCTAGGTAAAAGGTTATTTACCCATGCAAGAAAAAGCCCATAATTTATTACAGGAATTCCCGACTCTTTAATTTTTTCAAGTCGCGAAACCATTGTTGTTCTTGTTATCATGCATGCTCCGCAGTGAATAATCGCAGAGTATTTTAATATACTTTCTTCGTCCGGAAGAGCTCTTAAAAAATCAAATTCAGCATTCTCATCTATAAGCTTGCGAAAAAGCGCGGGAATTTTTACAGTGCCAATATCCTCATCTTTTCTGTGATGGGAACAAGCTTCAAGAATAAGAACTCTGGTGTTTTGCGCTTTTTGTTTATCTGTTTGCGGCGAAGTACGGTGGACCGGTGTTTCGTTATCGGACTTATTTTTATCGGAGTATTTTTTCAAAGCTGCTATACCTTTAACAAATTCCGAAAGATCTCCTTTTTTTCTTGCATAAAGTATTGAAAAAGATGTAAGCATTTGTTTTGGAGGAATATCTAAAGCTACTTTGTGAAAAGCCTGGCTGTCTGTAATTACAAGAGCTGGTTTTATTTTTAAAGTGTCATAAAAATATTTAACTTCATTTTCCTTAATAACAAAAGCTCCGCACTCTTTGTCGAGACAATCTCTGATTGTTTCTACTTGTGGCATTATAAGCCGCGCTTTTGGAGCAGAAGCATCGATAGGAGTTACCATAAGAACTAAATCGCCTTCTTTAACAATTCCATCCAGAGGGGGCTTTTCAATTGTAATTTTTTCTTTTAGCGAGATAAGTGTCTTTTTAAAACTATCTATTCCGTTTTTAGATAAATTATCGATGCTGCAGTATGGATATTTTTTTGCCCACTCAAGTTTTACGTTATCTACAGGGTGGTCTGCGAATGTAAGGGCAACAACTAAAAGACCATTTTTTTTCAAAATAGATTCTGCTAATGATAATTCAGACTCCATAGGTTTTCTATCTATTCTGCTTACAATAACATGGATATCTGCATTTTCAATTCTTTCAACTGTTTTTTTTATTCTTTCTTTCCCTATTTCCCCTTCATCATCAAGCCCTGCAGTATCAATTACAGAAACAGGACCAAAATCATCCAGTTCCATTGCTCTGGCAACAGGGTCTGTGGTTGTTCCGGGTATTTCGGAAACAATAGAAACATCTTTTTCAAAAAGATTATTCATAAGAGAAGATTTCCCGGCATTTCTGAGTCCCAATAAAACAATTCTTATTCGCAATGCATCTGCTGTTTTCATCTCACCTCCTGCCCCGCCATAGGCGCATGGGACTCTTCTTTTAAAAATTTAGAAAAACGGAGCGCATTCCCTCTTGAAAAGGTTATTTTCCGGTCTATCGATGACATGCGTAATGCAAGATCTTTTATAATCTCATTCCCATTTTCATCAAGGCATATTTTACCAGGATAAATAAGGTAATGCTTTTTTTGTTCAACAGGAGTGATGTTTGGCATAAGGACATTTGCCCCTGCTTTAACCATTTTTTCCCTGCCTAATGGGTCAATGGTGCCTGCGGCTGTTGTTGCGGGAATATGCGCTTTTGGTAAAAGCAGCCGGAGAAGAGCTGTAGCCCTTATGCTGTATTCAAGCGGCATTTTTGGGCTTTCTGAAAGAGGAGTATTGGTGCTTGGAATAAAAGGGCCTACTCCCACCATATCAAGATCAAGCTCTTTGCATAAAAGAGCATTGTTGATCCTTGTTTCTTCTGTCTCTCCGGGAAGTCCTGTCATATAGCCAGATCCTGTTTCATAGCCAAGATCTTTAATATCAAGAATTGCGGCAATTCTCCTTTCAAAAGAGTCATTTACCTTGATTTTTTGATATATTTTTGGATCTGATGTCTCGAATCTTAGCAAATATCTGTCGGCGCCTGCCTCTTTAAATCTTTTATAAATTTTTCTGCTTTTAATTCCAATGCTTAGAGTTATTGAAGCGTTATATTCCGTTACTTTTTTTATTTGCTCCAGAATTTTGCAAATTTTATCGTATGTATAGAATGGGTCTTCTCCGCCCTGGAGCACAAAAGTTCTAAGACCTGCATTATATCCTATCATAACTGTTTTTATTATCTCATCTTTATCTATTCTGTATCTTACAGCATTTAAGTTGCTTTTTCGTATGCCGCAATAAAGACAATCCTGGCTGCAGTAGTTTGTGAACTCAATAAGTCCTCTTAATATAATATTTTTGCCATGTGTCTTTTCACAGAGAGAAGCTGCTTTTTTGCACAGTTCACTGGTTTTAGCTGTTTTGTAATAATTTATGATTTCTTCAATTTCGCTATTATTTAAATTATCAATTAATGCTCTCTTTTCCATTAGAAACTACCTTAGGATCAGATTTTATCTCTTGAGACTTTGGAAAAAGAAGACTTATTTCCTTGGTCAGTTCATAAATAATATACAACAAATTTTATATTAATTCAATAGTTATACGGCTTTAATAAATATTTTTTTTACTGTTTTTTTGTCTTAATAAAAGATAAGAAATGAATAAATTTACATCTATTTCAACTGCAATATTTACCAGATCAAGTTCTTTAATTAAATCGCCTGTTTTATCAAGGCTCATCATGACTATTTTATTAACAAGCCTTCTCTGTTGTCCTGAAAGCTGTTTTTTTAATAATCTTTCAATATATAAAATAAACTGATTTCTTTCTTCCATGTTTTCTTCGGATATCAATTCTGCAAATTCACTATAACCTGAGCTATTCTGAATAATATCTTCTACTGTTTTTCCGTTTATTTGAACAAGAAAAGATTCAAGAGCAACTATAAAATTGCTTTTGCTAAAAACTATTCTATCAACAATTCCCCTGTAATGGGCTCTGAGTTTTGAGGCAGTAGTTGTTTTTATATATTTACGGCCTAAAAAATTATAACATATAATAGCAGCTACAATTCCAAGTATAATTTTATCCACCACGATTGGGATTGGAATCTTTATAGCAAAAGAAAAGAAAAAATAAGTTATAAGAAAAACAAAAGCAGAGATCAGAAATCTTGGAATAAATTTGGATTCACTCACCCAATTATTAACAGAATCTTCAACGATTCTATAAAGCTCATTTCTAAAGGCTGTAAAGCATTCAATTACAGGTTCTTCTCCGTAACGCCCCTCAAGCTGAAAAGAATTTCCGCTTGATATTATTTTGTCAAACTCTTTAAATGGATGAAGAAAAATTCCTGCGCCATTATGCTTTCTGATGTGAAAAACATAGATAATATTGTTTACGATCATAAAGACAAAATAATAGGCAATAAAAATTATGTCAACAGCATTTATTAAAAAATTACATATATGACATTTGTTGTTTATAAGCCATATCCCAAAACAGATACTCAAATTCCACACTGGAAATAAATATTTCTTCGATCTT
>WRFK01000133.1 GCA_009778835.1 Spirochaetaceae bacterium | reverse complement strand
TAAAAGATGCAAGGGATATCCCGCGAGATCATAAGTTTTGATGCAATATACTTTGATGGCTGGACAGCCTGGAGTGTCCTTACAGAATGGTCAAGGTCTACTCCAAATTTATCAATAAGAATTTGATACATTGAACCGCTTATTTCCATATCAAGCAGCAATTTAAATTTTTCAAATGAATAATATTGTATTTCATAAAGAAAAGGTGTTTTATCGGCAATCCTTAATCTCTCAATTTTAACTGCCAATTCACCGGAGCGAAGACCCAGTGCAGCTCCGATCTCTACAGAAGGCATAACTTTTTCCTGTGATATTATTTGACTTTCTGTCTCAAGACTGTTTCTTGTATCAAGTTCAAAGTCATCGATAAAGCTTGTCATTTTTGCAAGCTGTCTTACAGGAGCAAGCGCTTTTTTTCTTCTTACAAAAGTTCCCACACCTTTTTGTTTTTCAAGAAGCCCCTGCTGCACCATGACGGAAATAGCATGTCTTATTGTATTTCTGTTAAGCTGAAATTTTTTTGCAAGCTCCCCTTCTGACGGTAATTTAGAGCCCACATCATATCCTGAACACTGAAGCATGTTTGAAATCCAGTTAACTACCTGGATATACATTGGGACAGGATTTTCTCTATCTACTACTATTTCATCTTTCACTTGTCTACCTATGTAACTAAGTATACACCTGCTTTTTTTTAAAGTCAAATAAATTTAAATGAAAAAAAGAAAATTTAGTTTAAGAGAAATCTTTGATAAAGAGTATATAAATAGATATAACCCTTTTTTATTATATTTTAATTTTTAATAATATTTTTTCAGTAACAGGGGTCTCTACAGAGAGCTCTTTTCCCATCCTTACTATTTCATAACCCAATGAGTCTATTTCTGTTTTTGATTTTTTCTTTTCAACATCAAGCTGGAATGATGTTTTTGCCTCTTTATCAATTCTTTCAGCTATTTTTAAAGAATCAGCTTCTGTTTCCTGGGGCAGCAATATGTTTTTCTTTTCTGCAATTTTCCTGATTTCAGCCATTATTGCGCAAAAATCATGTTTTGCATCCTCGCTTTTAACAATACCATTAATTGTAATATTATTGGCAGCAGTTATTAAGGCTGCAGGGGCAATAAACATATATTTTTTCCAGATAGCGATTTGAGGATTTTCTACCCAGTCAAATTTTATACCCATGTTTTGAAAAAAAGATATTATCTCTGAGCTGTCGTATCCTGAATTAAGAGGATCCGGACCTGAAATAATTTTGCCAATATTACCCATTAGTTTTATTACGCCAGGTTCTTCTATTTTTGAGGAAAGATATACGCAGCTTGGGAGAATTATCCCTTTTGGAATTATTTTTCTTATTTTTTCTTCATTTCCAACGCCATTAAGAAGAGGTATTATTACTGTGTCAGAAGATATTTTTTCTTTAAGCGATTCTACTACCTGCTGTAAATCATAACCTTTTACCGCAACTATAAGAAGATTTAATATGCTAAGGTCTGATACTTTTTGTGTTGCAACATTTGGCATACATGTTATTGGCTCTCCTTCAAATGGTTTTATTGTAAGCCCATTTTTCTGGATTGCTTCAAGATGAGCGCCTCTGGCAACAAAAATAACATTTCGTTTATCTTTGTAATTGCTTGTAATATTCAAGGCTATCATTCCGCCAAAATAGCCGCCTACTCCGCCAATACCAGCTATACATATATTGTTATAAGCATCGCTTTTATGAAGATTCATATCTGACTCCTTTTGAGTAAATATAACAACTCTATTCCATTGTTGTCTATAGTTTTATATTTATTCCAAGACATAAAAGATCACTCCCCTCTCTTGCATACATGAGTCGGGTTGCACCTTTCCCATTTTTTCTCTATCCAGTTATAGAGTTCGTAAGGGGCAAATTTTAATTTATACTCCATAGTTTTGTTGTTCTTTACATAATAACCAAGATGATAATATTTTTTGCCAAAAGTTTTTGTTGTATGTATCTCAATAATGCTGCTTAGAATTCCCGGCGAAAGATAACTGTAGTCAGGATCAAAAGCAAAATATACTGAATTTAATCCTTCCGAAGAACTATCAATATAGCCTGTGCCAAAAAGTTTTTCCTCTATTCTGTATTCCACAATAAAAGAAGGGACAGCACTTATACAAAAATTATATTCATAATTTTCTTTTGTTGTTTTTTGATTAAATCTTATTTTTGAATGTTTTTCAAAAATTCTGTATCTTTCTTCGGAAAAACTGTTTTGTGTTATATAAATTCCGGTAGCGCTATTTTTTCTTAAAACCCTTTTTTGACTCCTGCTTGGAAAGTATTCTTTCGTTAATACCCTTACAGGAGTGCATTCTAAACATTCAGGACATTCGGGCTTGAAAAAATAATAACCGAATTTTCTCCACCCTTCCGAAAGCAGATATTCAAATTCGTATTCGCTCAAACTATTGTGAACAAAATATCTCTGTACGAATATTTTACCTGGAAGATACGGACATTTTACAGGTTTTGTTCTTTTAGAGCTTTCGAGCAACGCAATAATTTTATCTGTTTTTTCTTCAACCTGCATTACAAAAATATATCTTACGCTATACCGGGTTCCGGCTGCGGAAAATCAGCATTGGAAAGCCTATTAAGAGCAAACATAAGAGAGTGTGTTCCTGATTTCCCATATCCCATTGCTTTTAAAACAACATATAGCTGATTAACAAGCACAAGGCCCGGCAAGTTAAGATCCATTTTTTTTGATTCTTCAATAGCTATTTCCATATCTTTTATAAAATGCTCTGCCATAAAACCAGGCTTATAATCTTCTTTTAAAATTCTTGGCCCATAATTATCCAGCGACCAACTGCCGGCAGCTCCCCCTCTAATAGTATTTACCATTTCTTCAAGATCAAGCCCTGCTTTGTATCCATAAAGTATTGCTTCACACATCCCTATCATTATTCCGGTTATAGCTATCTGATTACACATCTTTGTATTTTGGCCAGCACCTGCTTTTCCGGCATATTTTATACTCTTTCCCATATAGCCAAAAATAGGGGTCAAAAAATCAAATATCTCTTTATCGCCGCCAACCATAATTGCAAGCCTTGCTTCCCGTGCGCCAATATCTCCTCCGGAAACAGGCGCATCCAGGGCATAGCACCCAATTTCTTTTGCCTTGTTATATATTTCTATTGATAGCGATGGTTTTGTTGTAGTAAAATCCACCAAATATTTTGGTTTACCGGCTCTCTGCCCTGTTGAGCATCCTTTAAGAATTCCTTTTTCCCCAAAATAAACTTCCTCTACATCTTTGGGAAAACCCACTATTGTAAAAATTATATCTGAATTAGCTGCAACTTCTGCAGGAGATTCGCACCACTCTGCCCCCATATCTATAAGAGGATTAGCTTTTTCTTTTGTTCTGTTATGAACACTAACCTTATATCCTGCTTTAATCAGATGCTGGCACATCGAGAACCCCATAACTCCAACACCAACCCACCCTATTTTCATGTTTTTTAATTCATCTGCCATATCTTTCTCCCACGTAAAGTCGTATATAATTGATTGTATCATTTATAAGCTTATCTACAAAAGATATTTTTATATTTTGCAAAATTTTATATAATTATCAACAACAGGAATATTAAATGAATGTAAAAAAAATAAACAACTGTCCTTCTCTTGGTTCAGTCGCGCGAAAGCAAGATTGCGAGCTGCTTCATCGGCTAATAAATAAAAGTTTTTTAACAAACTTTATAGCTGCAGCGATTATAGCTATTGGCTATTTTTCTCCTTATTATAAAGAACTGATTATTTCAATTGGAGCATTTTCTTTTTCCGCTGCTTTTACAAACTGGCTTGCAATATATATGTTGTTTAATAAAATCCCTTTTTTTTATGGTTCAGGCGTTGTTCCAATCCACTTTGAAGACTTTAAAAAAGGAATTAAAAATCTTATTATGGAGCAATTTTTTTCTGAAAAAAATATTGAGAACTTTGCAAAATCATCATCAGGCTTAATTAAAAATTTATTTACCAAAGATAATATAAAGAATCTTATTGATTATGATTTTTTATTTGAAAAATTTATTGAGGCTATTTTTTCCACTACCTGGGGAGCTATTATTAAAACAATGGGGGGTGTAAAGCTTATCCAAATTTTTAAAGGCCAGTTTAAAATAACAATAGAAAAAGCAGTCATTGAAATGGCTGCAAGCAAAAAATTCAATGAAGTAATTGAAACAGGAATTTTAAATCAAAAACAATATTTAAAAGATAAACTCGAAGAAATGATTGATCTAAGGCTTGCAGAGCTTACTCCGCAAATGGTTAAAGAAATTATTCAAAATATGATAAAAAAACACCTTGGGTGGCTTGTTGTATGGGGAGGCTTATTTGGCGGGCTGATCGGCTTTGCTGTAGGATTGTTGAAAAAATATATTGTTTAGTGTGGAAAAAATATTGACTTTTATTTAACTTTCTATATTATGTTTATACAATTTAATATAAAAATAATTCCGGTTGGGTAGTTGCAAATCAAACATTTGGACATCATTCTTGTAACTGCTTTCAAGTTTTTAGCTTTAGGGTGGAGAGCTCTTTGGTAGTTCTTCACTTTTTTTATAGCCATCCCATATTCGGATGTATGGAATTATTTGTGATCTGTAGTTTCTAATATTTAAAAAAATAAAAATATTTTGGAGGTATTAAATGGAAAGTATTTCAGTAGGTCTTTTTTGTTTCGCTATGGTCATTCTTTTTCTCGGAGGTCTGTACATTTTACTTAAATTGTCAACAGAAATAACCAGATTCATTGAAAGAAAAACTAAAAATATCGGGAGGATGTAATTATGTTTATTGAAGCAATAAAAGACTTATGGGCCAGTTCCGGATTTGGATTGCTGACATGGCAATATCTCACAATGATAACAATAGCTCTTATTCTTATATTTCTTGCTGTTGTTAAAAAGTTCGAACCTCTTTTGCTTCTACCAATCGCCTTCGGGATGTTGCTCGCAAACCTCCCTCTTTCCGGGCTAATGGATGGACCAAATAGTTCTACAGAACCAGGCGGATTATTATACTATATTTATCAAGGTGTTAAGTTAGGTATTTATCCTTC
>WRFK01000132.1 GCA_009778835.1 Spirochaetaceae bacterium | reverse complement strand
AGCAGCCATGTGGGTAAGATCCCGGCGGTTTTCAGGTGGCGGAGGATCAGGGATATGCTTTGCCTGTACTAGAGAAATATTGGAACGAGCAGGGTGGGGATTGTTTTTGTTTGTCCAGAAGCCGCATTCCAAAAGAAGCGCATGAGCTTCCTCCG
The DNA here is from genome assembly GCA_009778835.1 of Spirochaetaceae bacterium. GTDB lineage: Bacteria > Spirochaetota > Spirochaetia > CADAEX01 > CADAEX01 > WQTU01. The sequence goes on along the minus strand of WRFK01000132.1, from coordinate 4,971 downwards.
GAGTTTCACCCAAACCAATCTCTTTCATGGTTCGGCTTTTGGTTGACTTCCCGTAAGCAAGGGCTTCAATATCCTGTACAAAACGGCGATCATCTAAAATCTCTCCCTTCATATCCTGTCCACTGGAATTTTCCGGTGCAAGATCTGGGCTGCGTTTCTTAATCCTCTGCAAAAATTCTTCCCTCTCTCCGATTCCTTTCTGCTTTTCTTCGCGTTTTTTTATATCTGCCTCGACCTGTTCATGTGGGCGGGGGTGTATTGCGCCTATGGTTCCGGTAAAATAAAGGCCATCCAAAAGGAGTTGGTAAGCAGCCCATGCAAAAGCAGGGCTGTATTCATTGAATGCAAGCTCTGCCAGCTCTTTTAGAGAGATTGGTTTTTCCTGTTCTGCCAGAAGAAGCTCCCATGCTTCCAGGACAGCGTCTGTATAAACGCCTTGGGAGGGGACATTATTTTCAATCCCGTTAAAATTCTTAACAGGCCCGGGGTGGATTATTTCTATATCTTTTTCCCTGACCTTTATTGAGGTATTGTCAGGCAAAGAGATAACTATCTTGTCTTGCGCCTTTTCCTTTATAAGAGCTGGCTTGTTTTTATATACAGCTAATGCGTTTTCTTTGATCATATCATCCAAATTATGTTGAAATTAAGCGATAATGTCATCATGGAAAATAAAATGCTTGAAGGAGCAGAAAGAATTATCAAGAAGCAGTATATAAAGAATTATATTATTGACTTGTAACTTTAATCAAACTATTATGATTTTAATATAGGAGAGCCCTTTTTGGAACAGGAAGACGTACTTGTTTTTGCAGATGAAAAAGATGGCCCTAAGCCGAAAACAGAAGAAGTTGCTATTACAGGCTTCTGGAAAATTTTAATTGTTGATGATGAGCCTCATGTGCATCAGGTTACAGAACTGGTGCTAAGGGATTTTGTTTTCGAGAATAAAAAGATTAAATTTTTCAATGCTTATTCAGCAGCAGAAGCAATAAAAATTTTGGAAGAAATTAATGATGTATCGCTTGCCATTGTTGATGTGGTTATGGAAGAAGATGATGCAGGCCTAAACCTCGTAAAATATGTAAGGGAAATCATTAAAGATAAAAAAGTAAGGATAATATTAAGAACAGGTCAGCCAGGAGTTGCTCCGGAGAAAGAGGTAATAATAGAATACGATATCAATGACTATAAAGAGAAAGTAGAGCTTTCTGCGCAAAAACTTATTACATCTGTTATTGTTGCTTTAAGAAATTATGAATATATTGCCGAGATTTCAGCCCTCAATGCAAATCTTGAGCAAAGGGTTGCAGACAGGGTAGATGATCTTAAGCAAGCAAATAAAAAGCTTCAGGAGACGCTTGAGGAAATTCAGGAAGACCAGGAAGCAGCCCGTATAATGCAGTACAAGCTGTTGCCAAAGGAAAAGACCGAAATTTTAGGATACAAGTTCAGCAGTAAATTTTTTTCCTCCATGACTTTAAGCGGAGATTTTCTTGATTATTTTGAAATAAATGAAAGATATTTGGGATTTTATATCGCAGATGTATCGGGACATGGTGTTTCATCTGCAATTGTTACGGTTTTGCTTAAAAATTTTATAGATAATGCTATTGAGAAATTCTACAATGAAAATGATTTCATGATATTGACTCCTTCTCTTATTTGCAAAAGACTAAATAGCGAACTTCTAAGAGAAAATCTTGGAAAATATCTGACTATATTTTACGCCATAATCGATACAGCGGAACATAAAATGCATTATATAAACTGCGGGCAGTTTCCTTACCCATTTATCGCAGATATATGCGAAGACAAAGAAAATCCCAAAGTAAAGATAAGTGTTTTGGAAGGAAAGGGGACTCCTGTGGGGCTGTTTAAAACACCTGTCTTTAGTGTCAGAGAAATTGTGCTTCCAAAGCGTTTTAAAATGGCAATGTTTTCGGATGGGATCATTGAGATACTTTCAGATGAGAATATTAAAAACAGCGATGAATATCTACATGGACTATTTAACAATGAAAATGCGGATATTGATAAAATAAGCAGTCAACTTGGTCTTGAAAATCGCTCTTACTTTCCAGATGATCTTACTTTTCTTATGATAGAGAAAGATAATTTTACCGGAGATAATAATGGTTAATGACGGGAAATATTATTTTGCGATGGATGGCAAAAAAGCATTTCTTAAAATGATGGGGACTCTTAAATATACCACAGCCATTAAATTTGATACTTTTCTCGATAATATTCTTGATAATAAATCTGATTTTGAGGATGTGTTAATTGATCTTTCCGAAGCAGTTTTTCTTGACAGCACCAATCTTGGATTTCTTGCCAGGATCTCGGAATTTATGAATGAAAGATATGAAAGAAAAGTTGCTATTTATTCTCCCAAAGAAGAGATAAATAAAGTTCTGGAGAGCGTTGGTTTTGATGTGGTTTTTGTTCTGGTAAAAAATATTGATAAGCAGGAAAAAGGGCTTAAAGAAATATCTTCGGACAAAGAGGCAGACCGCAGTTGTTCTGAAATGATGCTTGATGCTCATAAGGCTTTAATAAATGTTTACGAAAAAAATGCTAATAAATTTTGCGATGTTGTAAATCTTCTACAGGAGGCAGTTGATAAGGAAAAAAAAGTCACTAAATAGACATCGTGGACTGCCATTAATCAAGGTAATATGCTTCCGCAAAACAGTTTATAAGCTGTCCCGACAGCCAGTTTCTGTTTGTTCTGTTTCCCCCTTTTGCCCGCATTGGAGAATTTATAATAACGGTTTTTCCCTTCACTACCTGAGATTCATAATTCTTGTAACGGATATTCATGTATTCGTAAACTATTCCGCGCGCATAGCTATAATGAATGTATGTAATGTTTCCCTGCCTGTCGCATGAAACTACCATCCCCATGTGCGTAAGGAGATCATCATCCTTTCTGTTTTTATTTCTGTCAAAAGTGTTGTCCCAGAAAATTATATCGCCCGGCTCGGGAAGATGTGTTTTTTTTAGCAGATTCCTTTCTTTGAGAGCAGCATAAATTCTTTCGGTCCCTGTTCCTCTGTAGTGGGGATAATATTTCTGCAAATCTATTCCTGCATAATAATAAATTGCAGCTACAACTCCGGAGCAATCCATGTTAAAACTTCTGCCTCTTACTATAATATTTTTTGCCCCTTTATATAATTCAGCTCCTTCAACGAGTTTTCTCCTGATGCTTTCAATCTCTTTTGCGCTTTTTCTTTTAACAAAACTATTGGCATCTGTTTTGCCGGTGTTGTTGGAAGTCTCCTTGCCTTTTGTTGTTGATGCAGTTTTATCGGAAGCTGTTCTTTTTGTCCCTGTATTTTCTTGATACCCGGGAAGCATTGCGCAGGAAGCAAGGAACAGAGATAAAATCACAATAGAGCAAATAGAGATAATTTTATTCAATTACTGTTCCTGCTTCCCTTGCCGCAGGGGCGCCATGAGACAAGGTGATCATTCCTGTTCCTATCAAATATGTTTCAAATGAAATTTTTCTTACAGAATCGGGCTTAAATATTTTAACAGCTTTAAACATTTTTTTCATTTGTTCCATAATTTTTTTCTCTCCGCCACCCTGGAATATTTTTACAACAAGGTTGCCCCCCGGAGAAAGGGTTTTTTCCGCCAGAGCTATAACCGATTCTACCAGTTGCAAAGACCGTTCTGTATCTACTGTCCTGTTGCCTGTTGTGGAAGGGGCTGCATCGCTTAAAATAGTTTTGTAAGGCCCTTTTTCTTTGATTTTAGCCAGGGTCTCTTCTGCAAACGCATCACCCTGCAGAAAGATAAAATTATTTCCTTTATAATTAATATCCATAGGGATAATATCTACAGAAACAAGAAAGCCCCCTTTAAGTTCTTTAAGAACATAAAGGCTCCAGCTTCCGGGAGCTGATCCAATATCAAGTATTCCCGAAGATTTATCTATGACTTTGAATTTTTGCTGGATTTCCATCAGCTTATATACAGATCTGGCGGGATACCCCTCTTTTTTTGCCTTTATGGCATAATAATCATTTGTATGGGGATTATCTTTTTTGCCCATATTGACTTATTTCTATTTCCCTCTAAAGTATATTTATGATTAATGATTATAACCTCAGGCTAAAAAAAATAGAAGAACATCTTTATACTATTCTGCCAAAACAAAAAAATTCTCTTAATAGCAGATGGGCAGCAAATACAGCAGATATTTCTGAAAATGATTTTAGCAAAGGTTTTTTAGAATATATTTGCAATATAAATATACCTCTGCTTGATCTTTTGGAAAGAGGCGGTAAAAGATGGCGTCCAATGCTTATGCTCCTTTTGTATGAAATTAAAAACAGCGATATAGAAAAAATAATTCCTTTAACGCCATTGGTGGAATTGCCGCATAATGGCAGTTTAATTGTAGATGATATTGAAGATAATGCTGATTTAAGAAGAGGAAAACCAGCCATACATATATTGCATGGTGTTGATATGGCAATAAATAGCGCAAATTTTTTATATTTTCTTGCTTTTAATGCAATTGAAAATTCCTGTTTTGAAGATGCGCTGAAATTCTCGTTTTACCGTTATTATACAAAGGCAATGAGCCGTCTCCATATAGGACAAGGGCTTGATATACAATGGCATAAAGAGCACTCTTTTTTTCCAAAAGAAGAAGAATATTATCAGATGTGCAGATTCAAGACAGGGGCGCTCTCAAGGCTTTCCGCAGAGATTGCGCTCTCGGCTTCCAATGGGACAAGCGAAGAAATAGATAACGTATCTTTTGCGTGCGAAGAGATGGGGGTAGGGTTTCAGATCCTTGATGATGTAGTAAATCTTACCAAAGGCAATCCCGGTAAAAAAAGGGGAGATGATATTGAAGATAATGCTGATTTAAGAAGAGGAAAACCAGCCATACATATATTGCATGGTGTTGATATGGCAATAAATAGCGCAAATTTTTTATATTTT
>WRFK01000131.1 GCA_009778835.1 Spirochaetaceae bacterium | reverse complement strand
TTCGCAGTTGGGAACAGGACCTATACAGGGATTCGCATATATCCTTGCAGTAGGTATTGTTTCATCAATGTTTACAGCTCTTTTTGTATCAAGATTGATTTTTGATTTCAAACTTAGTTATTTTGGAAAAAGACATTTGAGCATTAGTTGGAGGATAAAATGAGCGAAAAAATAATTTATTTCTCCAAAATAAGAACACCTGGAGTTATTTTAGCTTTTCTTTTGATATTTGTCGGTATAGGCGGAACCATCTATTATGGGGGTTTCAATCTTGGAATTGATTTTAGTTCCGGTATATCCATGAGGGCTCAGATTGCTGAAAGTGTTTTAAAGATCTCTTACACAGGAAAGGATAGGGTTATTGTAAATGTTAAAGAAAATCTTCTCCAGGTAACTACTATAGGAAATGGCGGTTTGAACAGAGAGGAAAAGACATTTGTTCTTTCTGATTATCCGGCAGTTTCGAATTTAGCTTCCGAACTATCGGCTATTGAAGGGATAACTGTTGAAGAAACAGGAGATAACCGGCTTTCTGCGTTATCGATCATTGGTCTTAACTATGCAACCGAGTTGTCGGAAAATGACGTTATCCTTAACTGCGCAAATGCAAATCAGGATAAATATATTGATATAGCTGATATAAGAAGTACTCTTTCAGAACTTGGTTCTATAAAAATTCAAACAGTAGGAAGAGCAAGCAACCAGGAATTTATTATAGGAATGCAGAACAGTGATAACAGTGATGATTTTAGTGCAAAAGCTTCGTCTGCTATTATAGAAATTCTTGGAAAAAAATACGGACCAGCTAATATAGTTATAAAACAGACAGATTATGTAGGCCCTCAGTTTTCTCAATCTTTGGGCGGTCATGCTTTAATGCTTGTATCTCTTACTCTTATTTTTATTCTTATTTATATATGGTTCCGTTTTAAACTTCCTTATGCTATTTCATCTGTTGCGTCTCTCGTATATGTTGCCATATTTATGGTAGGGTTTGTAGGTGTTTTCCAGCTTGAAGTAAACACAGCAACTATTGCTGCAATTCTTACAGTAGTTGGTTATGCCCTCAATGATTCAATAGTAATTTTTGACAGAATAAGAGAAAATCAGGGACTTCTAAGAGAGAAAAATTTTTCCAGAATTGTTGATATAAGTGTTACAAAATCATTGGGAAGAACAATTATAACCTCTTTTTCAACGATTATTGCTGTAGCTGCAATTTATATTTTTGCCTCAGGCATGATAAAAATATTTGCTTTTAACATAATAATAGGTATTATTGTTGGTACTTTTTCATCAATTTTTGTAGGATCAGGTGTGCTTATCTGGTTGATGAATATTATAAATAAAAGAGGAAAATTTTATGACCTTGAAAAAAAATCTGATGATAAACCCAGGATTCCATCTGGATCGGACGCCAAGCAACTTCCTGCAGAGTCAGAAGTAGACGAGGATAAAGATAAGCCGCAGGCTACGCAGACAGCGCAGGCTACGCAATCAAATGTAAGGTGGCAACCAAAGAGAAAAAGAAAAAAATAAACTTTTTAACTAAATAAATTTGGTTTTAATACGCAAAAAGCTTTCTGCAAACGCAGAAAGCTTTTTTTATGAAGATAACCCATGTTTACTTGAAAATAGGCTATCTTTCCTGTAATATTTTTATATTCTTGTGAATCTCACGCGTGTGAGTTTGATTATGGGATTTGCGTTAACAATATCACAAGCAATACCAATTTTAATATAAATAATTGTATATGCGGGGGGAGAACCTATGGAATTTTTTGAAAGAAAACTTAAAGATAGCGATTCTGAAATATGGGCTGCAATAGAGAAAGAAAAAGAGAGACAGAATAAAAATCTTGAATTGATTGCTTCTGAAAATAATGTCTCAATGGCTGTTTTGGAAGCAGATGGATCGGTTTTGACAAATAAATACGCTGAAGGATATTCCGGCAAGAGGTATTACGGAGGCTGCGAATATGTTGATGTAGCGGAAACTCTTGCAATAGAAAGGATAAAAAAGCTTTTTAATGCAAAGTTTGCAAATGTTCAGGCTCATTCGGGATCTCAGGCTAACATGGCTGCGTTTATGACTCTTGTTAATGTTGGCGACAAAGTTATGGGAATGGATTTAAGCCACGGAGGCCATCTTACTCATGGACACCCGCTTAATTTTTCAGGCTCACTTTATAATATTGTCTCTTATCAGGTTTCTCCAAAAACTTATCAAATTGATTACGATGAGTTAAGAGAAATTGCTGTTAGGGAAAAACCCAGGATGATTATTGCCGGCGCCAGCGCTTACCCAAGATTTATAGATTTTGCAAAATTCAGGCAAATATGCGATGAGATAGGGGCTTCCCTTATGGTCGATATAGCGCATATCGGCGGACAGGTCGCGACAGGGCTTCATCCTTCGCCGCTTCCGTTTGCGGATATTGTAACAGGAACAACGCATAAAACACTGCGCGGCCCCAGAGGCGGGTATCTTCTTACGAATAACGAAGAAATTGCAAAAAAAATTAATAAAGATATTTTCCCCGGCATTCAGGGAGGCCCGCTAATGCATATTATTGCAGCAAAAGCAGTTGCATTCGGAGAATGTCTTAAAAGCGAATATAAAACTTATATGCAAAATGTTAATGAAAACGCAAAAGCGCTTGCAGAGGAACTTGTTAAAAAGGGAGTTTGTATTGTATCCGGAGGAACAGATAACCATTTGATGCTCCTTGATGTATCTAAAAATAATCTTACCGGAAAAGCTGTTGAAGTGGCGCTGGATAAAGCAGGTATAAGCGCAAATAAAAATACAATACCTTTTGATACGCAAAAACCAATGGTTGCAAGCGGAATAAGAATAGGAACGCCTTCTGTTACGACCAGAGGAATGGGTAAGGGCGAAATGAAAATGATAGCTGATTTCATTAAAAGAGTTATTGATAATGTAGATAACGAAAGCGCGCTGGTTTCAATAAGGGATGAAGTTTACAGTTTAACTGCAAAATTTCCAATGTATAAGTAATATTATGATATAATAATTATTTTAATAAAGGAGAAGGGATGTGAAAAAATTTATTTGTTCTATTTGTGGTTATGTACACGAAGGAAATGAGGCGCCTGAGAAATGTTCGCAATGCAATGCGCCAAAATCAAAGTTTACCGAGCAGTCCGGCAAAGGTTTGGCTTTTGCAGACGAGCACAGAATCGGCGTTGCCAAAGGCGTTGATGCGGAAATTATAGAAGGGCTGCGCCAAAACTTTATGGGCGAATGCACCGAAGTGGGAATGTATCTTGCAATGAGCCGCCAGGCAGACAGAGAGGGTTTCCCGGAAATAGCTGAAGCTTACAAGAGAATCGCTTTTGAGGAAGCTGAACATGCTTCTAAATTTGCCGAATTGCTGGGCGAGGTTGTCGATGTATCAACCAAGAAAAATCTTGAAATGCGCGTTATGGCAGAGCATGGCGCAACACAGGGCAAGAAAGACCTTGCGACAAAAGCAAAGCAGCTTAATCTTGATGCAATACATGATACTGTTCATGAAATGTGCAAAGATGAGGCAAGGCATGGTATGGCATTCCAGGGATTACTTAAAAGATATTTTTAAGTTTATATTTTAGGTGCGATAAGATGCTGTCCGGGAAGTAGGATTTTTCAATATAAATATCTTTTAACCGGACAACCTCTTATCAATCCTTTTTATGGCTTGCAAGTTTTATCTAAAGAAAATTTTAAAAAACCGTTCTTCTTTTATTCTGCTTGTAAAAAAGAATATGATCATACACATTATGTATACAAATATGAATCTTCCCAGATAGATTGGTATGGCAGCGCCGCCTATTGAGATCATAAGCATATTATCTTCAATAATAGCATGGCATGTTGAAACAAAATTTAGTGAATAGAAAAATTCTATTTTCTCGATTTTTCCTGTTTTTGCTTCTTTTATAAAAAATCCTGTTGCATACGAATATCCAAGAATAACTCCGATTATTGTTATTGGTATTGCATCTTTTCCTATTCCAATAAGTTTTAGGAATGGGCCTAAAATTTTAATTATAATAAGTAAGACACCTGATTTTTCAAGAATTGTTATTATTAAGTTAAGAATAAAAACAATTGCTACTATGGTTAAATAAATTTTAATTTCACCAAGAGCCCAACCCCATAAAGTTTTTTTTACATTATTTACATTAGCCAAAAGAATCTGAGGAGCTGTATTGTAAAGATTAAAAAAAGAAAAAAGAAAATTAAATACTATGCCCGAAGCTATCCCCATAAAAAATCTGTAAATAAGAGATATGCTTAGTTTAATTCCCACTTTTGTCGCAATGCCGCACTCTATTGGCAAAGAATGGGATGATAAAATAATTATTGCAAGCACAGTTATTTGGGCTTTGGTTATAGGTTCATCGGGAAATATGGAGAAAAAAGCAATTGCTGCCGCATATCCGTTAGTGCATATTGCTGCTGCCCATGCAATGCCGTAACTGCCTGGAATACCTGCCAGAGACATTACAGGAGAAAGAAATTTCCCGATATATGCTATCAACCCAAATTCAGCAAGAATTTTCATTATAATGCTTATTGGTATCATTATTTTAAAAAGAGTTTTGCATATATAAAAGGTTGTTTTTGCTGTCTCTTTTAGTATTAAAAAAAGTCTATCCATAATTATTCTGCTATCAGCCTTATTTTTCTACTTCATTTTCAAGCAGTTTATATAAATCAGGCAAACGCTTTTTTAAATTTATTATTTTAAGATTTTCATCTGTCCAAGCATGAAAAGTTTCCCCTTCTGCTAAAAGTGCTCCATCGCTTTTCCTGTAGGCTTTATATTTTATCTCGATCCTTACAGGAGAGAATTTTTTTATTGAAGTTTTTATTAAAACAGTATCTCCATACTTTGCCCCTTCCCTAAAATCGCATTCCAGGCGGGCAAGCGGAAGCATCACTCCTTCTTTTTCTATACGTGCATATGGATAACCAGCTTTTTCCATATAATCGGTTCTTGCAGCCTCAAACCAAATAGGGTACACAGAGTGGTGGACTACTTTCATTTGATCAGTTTCTGCATATCTTACAATAATTTCTGTATCTGACTTCATTTTTACCATCCCTTTTGTGTTTTAA
>WRFK01000130.1 GCA_009778835.1 Spirochaetaceae bacterium | reverse complement strand
TGCATATCATATAATCCCCATGCATTAGGTAATTTTTTCCCTACTTCATGAGTTTTATCATCGCTGTCTATAATAAATTTACACCATGCTACAGTCTCAACACTAGCATCAATATAATAATAATTATTACCATTATTAAATGCTGTTGTTGTCCCTGCCCTGCATGCATACTCCCACTCTGCCTCTGTAGGGAGCCTATATCCATTTGCATTCCAGTTTGCTGTTACAGCATTCCATGTTGAATCATTTTCTGTTGGAACAGTTACCCCAGTAGGATCAGTCATTCCGTCTACTGTATAAACAGGAGTTAGACCTTCTTTTATACTCAGCATATTGCAAAAGACTATTGCATCATACCAGCTTACAAACTCTACAGGACGCTTTCCCTGAACTTCCCCGCTATCAGGTTCTCTGCCTGTACTCCCATCATGATAGCTTGGATTACTCCCCATAACGGCCAGGTACTGCTCCTGTGTTACCTGGTACTTACTCATGTAAAACCCTTTTGTTAAAGTTACTTCATGTTGAATTTCAATATCAGGATAACGGCCACTTTCACCAGAAGGGCTACCCATCATAAAGGTTCCAGGCTGTATCCATTCAAATCCTGCAATTGGAGTTGGTGTGCCACCACCGCCACCACCTCCTCCTCCGCCTTCGCCACCACCGCCGCCACTATCGCCGCAACCAGTAAACACTAGCGCAGTTGTAATCAATAAAATCACAATTATTTTTTTTTCTTTCATATTTACTCCTTTTTATTATTAAATCGCTATGCGTTATAAATCACTTATAAAATCCCCGGACTACACCGATGCGAATCCCACCTGTATTTCATGGGATATGGAGGTGTAAGAAATGGGGAGGAGCCTCCGGCGGGGTGCCCTTTTCTTACACCTCCTTTCACGAGCCATCTTGTTATCATGAGGTTGAGTCCATTTGAGACAAAATAATATTTTGGGCAAATTTTTTTTGTGCTTTTAAAAAATCTATAAGTTTGAGAGAGAGAGAGAGAGAGAGAGAGAGAGAGAGAGAGAGAGAGAGTGCAATTTTTGTGCCAAGTGACTAAAATTTAGAAAAATATTTTCAAAATTCGAATTTTTTTTCTGCATGTTGCCAAGATCAATACTTTGCATATAAAAAATATTGCTTATTTTTTTAAATAATGCAAGTAATTTATTATATTTATCCTGCTTAGCACCCCTGTTTTTCAGTGCTTAACATCTGTTTTTAAGCAGGAATCGCCTGAGAAAATCTTGAATTAATTCTTGTCCAAAAATCTTCTCTGTTTTATAATGCTTTATGCGCCTCATTGCTGATCTTCATATCCATTCAAAATATTCAAGAGCAACCAGCCCAAAGCTTATTCCTGCTTATCTTGACAGATGGGCAAGGATCAAAGGAATCAATATTTTAGGAACAGGAGACTGCACTCACCCTGGCTGGCTTAAAGACCTAAAAGAACAATTGGAGCCCGCGGAAGAAGGTTTTTATACTCTTAAAAAAAACTTGCGCAAGGATTTTGACTCTGGTATTGCGTTAGCAGAAAATATACCAACTCCGGGCACAGAGGAGTATCCAAGATTTGTTCTTACAGGAGAAATAAGCACGATTTACAGCAATGGAAAAACAAGAAAAGTACACCATGTTGTGATCTTACCAGACTTTAAATCTGCTGCTGATTTTCAGGCGCTGCTTGGGAAAAAAGGAAATATCACTTCGGACGGCCGCCCAATTTTAGGACTTGATTCGCGCGACCTCTTTGAAATTCTTCTTGAAAATGATGAGCGTTCAATGCTTATCCCTGCCCATATATGGACACCATGGTTTTCTGCTCTTGGAGCGCGTTCTGGCTTTGATTCAATCGACGAATGTTATAAGGACTTATCAAAATATATATATGCAGTAGAAACAGGGTTATCTTCCAACCCGCCAATGAATTGGGCAGTAAAATCACTTGATAAATTTTCAATAATTTCTAATTCCGATGCCCATTCTCCGGATAAACTTGGGAGAGAAGCAACGATTTTGGAAATGGATATCTCCTACCCTTCACTTGTAAAAGCATTACAGAGAAAAGATAAAAAGAATGATATTATCGAAACAATAGAGTTTTTTCCGCAAGAAGGGAAATATCACTATGATGGACACAGGAACTGCAATGTTTATTTAAGCCCCGAAGAGACAATTCGTTCTGAAGGGATCTGCCCTGAATGTAAAAAACCTTTGACCCAGGGAGTAATGAGGCGCGTAATGGAACTTGCAGAAGAAAAAGTTAACGAAGAAGCTCCATGCCCTAAAAATTATTTAAATACCAATCGCAGGCCATATAGATCGCTAATCCCTTTATCAGAATTATTGTCAGAACTTCTTGAGGTAGGGGTTGCATCAAAAAAAGTAGCTGCTGCATATAATTCTATAATCAGCCAGGCAGGAAGTGAATTTTCCCTTTTACTTGACCTTGGTATCAATGATATAAAAAAGCTTGATCCACCTGGTATCCCCGGAGAAATGCTTGCCACTGCAATAGAGCGCATGAGGTCAGGCAATGTATTTATAACTCCAGGATATGACGGAGAATTTGGAGTAATCCGCGCATTTGATAAAGGAGAAAAAATCAAAACTTTGGATAGCCCTCCCCTTTTTTCCGATATTTGCGAGAAGAATAAAAAAACAACCACATCCAAAATTCCATTGGGAGAACACTCCCCAATAAAAAAGAAAAAAACAGGAAAAGAAAAACCTCTTGCAGAAACAAAACCTTTTGCTCTTGATCCAGAGCAGGAAAAAATAATTTTACATCAGGGAAGTCATTCAATAATTATCGCAGGGCCGGGAACAGGAAAAACTGCCATGCTTGCTTACCGCATTGCAAAAAATATAGCGCAGAAAAAAAACGCTGCTATTCTTGCTGTTACATTTACTGTAAAAGCTGCATCTGAATTAAAAGAACGTATTTTAAAAATATCAGATAATAACAGCTCCAATGTGACTACAGCAACATTCCATTCTTTCTGCAGCTCTGTTTTAAGAAAACATTGCAATAAAATAGGTCTTAATGAAAATTTTACAATAATCGATGATAATGAACGTTCAGAAATATTAAAAAAAGTTTTAGGGAAAAGCAAAATTAAATTCCAAACTCTGGGAAAATATATAGAAGAAAGGAAAAAGTTGCTTCTCCTGCCAGGAGAATTTAATTTTGACACTTTCTCCGGAATTGTGCCAGGTCTTGACCTGAAAGGACTTGCAGAACAAACCAGCAGCTCCCACATCTTGGATTTTAGCCCAAACAATGATTTTGATATTTTATATGCCTCATATAGAGATTATTTAAAATCTTTATCCAGCATTGATTTTGATGATCTTATTATGGGCGTAGTACGGCTTTTTATAAAATATCCTGAAATTCTTTCTGGATACAAAAAATATTTTAAATATATTTTTGTTGATGAATATCAGGATGTTAATTTTGCGCAATATGTTCTTATAAGGCTTCTCGTTCCTGGTCCAAATAAAAGTTCAGATAATATACCGGAACTTTGCGTTATTGGAGATCCGAATCAGTCGATATATGGATTCAGAGGATCAGATAAATCTTTCATAGAGAGGTTCTTAACAGACTATACTGATGCAGCAATATTTAAACTTACAAAAAGTTTCCGATGCGCAGGACCTATCATAAATGCAGCAGGCCATCTTATGGATACGAAACTTGATGGAAGCAATAATGAAGTAAATATTTATCGCTTCTCATTTCCAAGTGAAAATTCAGAAGCTGAAGGGATTGCAAGACATATATCAGGGCTCATTGGCGGAACTTCATTTTTTGCAATGGATAGCGGTACAGCTATGCACAACAAGTCTAATGCCAAGAAAAAAAATAGCGCCCCTTCTAACGTAAATGAAGAAAATATTCAGCCTGAAATTCATCTTAAAACTCTTGGGGAGTGCGCAATACTTTTAAGAACATTAGCTCTTTCTCCTCCAATAGAAAAAGCTCTGCAAAACCATGGGATACCTTACCAGCTTGTTGGCAGTAAATTCTGGCTTGAAGAAGAAAAAGTAAAAGATATTCTTTATATCATAAAAAATACAATTTCTGAAAACCTCCAGGATAATGCTATCCCTTTATTTTCCAAAGCAACAAGAGAAAAGTTAAGAACTTCTATTATAAAAGATAAATTATTACCCAAAGAGATAGTTTATCTTGTATGGAAAATAATAAAAAATAAAAAAGCAATTGATTTTAAAAAAAGCCAAAAAATTAATCTGGAAAATCTTCCTGATAATATATTGCGCTTATATAATTTTGCCGCCTTATATGACAACCTGCACGAATTTCTTGATGCAGTAGCTATTTCAAATTCAGCCGATGATCAGGCTGCAAAAAGCGACAGCGTAACAATAATGACGATCCATGCATCAAAAGGGCTTGAGTTTGATCATGTTTTTGTAGCAGGGCTCGAAGAAGGGATTTTGCCTTTTACACTATATGAAAATTTCAAAGATAATAATAAAAAGCAGCTTGAAAAAATAATAGAAGAGGAAAAAAGAATTCTCTATGTTGCCATGACGCGTGCAAGATCAGGCTTATATCTTTCATATTCAAAATCCAGATTTTTTCAGGGAATAAAACTAAAAAATGATCCAAGCCGCTTTTTAAGCAAGATTGAAGATATGATTCCAAAATATCAAGTTCTTATTCCAAAAGAAAAAGACAAACAATTAAAACTTTTTTAATTTTCTCTTCTATATTTTGCACATATTTATACTTAATGATATATATCAGAATAATTCATTTGACAAATGCAAAGATGCTTTAGTATTTTTAATATAGGTATTGAGTATTTTGCAGATATCAATGACAAAGCTCAGAAAAAAAACGCGGCAGAGTTATTACTTAAAAAGCTGCAAAATCAATTTGAAGGAGAAAAAAAATGGCAAACTTAAAAGGGACCAAGACCGAAAAAAATTTGATGGAAGCATTTGCAGGAGAAAGCCAGGCGAGAAACAAGTACACCTATTTTGCTTCCAAAGCAAAAAAAGAAGGCTTCGAGCAGATCGCAGTCATTTTTGAGGAAACTGCCGGCAATGAAAAGGAACACGCAAAAATATGGTTTAAGCTGCTCTGCGGCGGTGATGTTCCGGCTACAACCGATAACCTTAAGGC
>WRFK01000129.1 GCA_009778835.1 Spirochaetaceae bacterium | reverse complement strand
TATTGATGCTCTTGATGGAGAAGTCCGTATATCAGGCTGGGAACAGGGTTCCGGTATCAGAGATATTGATCTTGCCAAAAAAGCAGCAGAAGCTGGTTTCTGCAGTATTATTTATACAAATATTTCAAAAGATGGAACACTATCCGGACCTGACATTGAAAACAGTAAATTAATAGCAAATGAGTCGGGACTTCCTGTTATTATTTCGGGCGGCATAAGCGGGGAAGATGATTTTAGGAAAATTATAGAAGATCCTTCCACAGGCAATAAAATAAGAGGTATTATTACAGGAAAAGCGTTTTATGATGGAAAATTTGATCTTGTATCTGTTATAAAGAAATATCAGAAAGATGAGGGAATAATTTTTTAATTAAGGAACATATAGTGAGAGTAAAGTATCTTGAAAGAATTAAAAAAGGGATAATTCTTTTTGATGGCGCAATGGGAACAATGCTTTATGAAGAAGGAGTTCCTCTTAATAGCTGCTTTGAAGAAGTTTCTATTTCCAATTCTGCTCTTGTAGGCAGTATCCACAGACGCTATATTGAGGCAGGCGCGCAAGTTATTGAAACAAATAGTTTTGGCGCAAATCCAATAAAACTTAGAACTTATCAGATTGAAAATAAAACAGAAGAGATAAACAGGGCTGCGGTAAGGATCGCAAGAAAAGAAGCAGGAGATGATATCTATGTTGCCGGTTCTGTAGGCCCTATTGGCCAGCGGCTTGCTCCTCTTGGTCCGATCAGTATAAAAGAAGCAGAAGAAGCATTTAAAATTCAAATCTCTGCTCTTGTTAGTGAGGAAATAGATCTTATTGTTTTTGAAACTTTCAGAGATGTAACAGAACTTCTTCTTGCTGTAAAAGTTGCAAAGTCGATCGCTCCCCAAATACCTGTTCAGGCACAATTTACTCTTGGACCTCTTAATGTTGAAGAGTATAAACGAGAGGCTCCTTCCATTGCAAAGCAGCTTGAAGCTGAACCGAATATAGATGTGCTTGGAGTCAACTGTGCAGTAGGGCCCGACCACATGCTTGAAATATTGATGGCAATAAAACCTTTTGTAAAAAAGCCTATTTCTGTTATGCCCAATGCAGGATTACCGCGGGAAATCGATAACAGAAATGTCTATCTTGCATCTCCTTCATATTTCGGTAACTATGCGCTTAAATTTTTGGAAGCAGGAGCATCTGCCATAGGAGGGTGCTGCGGAACAAGCCCTGCACATATAAAAGAAGCAGGAAGAATGATTCTTGCTCTGGGTGCTGTTTCGGAAGTTAAAGTTACTGCTGTAACAGAAAAAGATGTGCAGGAAAAAGAGGAACTTCTATTGCAAGAACGCTCTTCTTTGGGAAAAGCAATTGCAGATGGAAATTGGATAACAACAGTGGAGCTTGTCCCGCCAATGGGCACAGATCTATCAAAAATTATTGCCCGTTCCGCAGAGCTAAAATCAAAAGGAATTCAGTATGTTAACCTGCCTGATGGCCCGCGCGCGTCTTCAAGAATTTCTGTGGGAATAACAGCTCTTGAAATAGAAAAAAAAGCAGGGATCGAAACAATACCGCATATCTGCTGCAGAGATAAAAATCTTATAGGGATACAATCCGAGCTGCTTGGGTTTCAGGCAGTTGGCTTAAGAAATATTTTTATAATTACAGGGGATCCTCCAAAGGTTGGAAACTATCCAGATGTAACCGGAGTTTTTGATGTTGATGCTATAGGGCTTATTACTCTTGCGAAAAGACTTAATAAAGGGATAGATTTTGGCGGAAAAGAACTTCCCGGGCAGACAAGTTTTGTAATAGGGGCAGGGGCAAATCCTGCAACAACAGGGCTTGAGCGGGAAATTGAACGCTGTTTTTTAAAAGCAGCAGCAGGCGCAGATTATTTTATTACACAGCCGGTCTTTGATTATGAACATCTTTTAAATTTTATAGACAAGATAAAGGAGACAAAAATTCCTGTAATTGCCGGAATATGGCCGCTTGCTTCGTACCGCAATGCCCTCTTCCTTAACAACGAAGTTCCGGGCGTTACTATTCCTGATTATATAATGAAAAGAATGGAAAAAACCAAAACAAAGGAAGAGGGCGTAAGGGAAGGAATTTTAATTGCGCGGGAAATTCTTGCTGCAGTAAAACCAGCAGTAAAAGGGATACAAATAAGCCCGCCATTTGGGGTTATTCAAAGCGCTATAGATGTTATAAGGGAAGATTTTGAGTAAAACTCTTAAATATAAATGTCTCTTTCTTGATCATGATGATACCTCTGTAAACAGCACTCCGATAATTCACCACAGAGCGCATATAGAAGTTATGAAAATAATGAGGCCGCAACTCCCGCCTCTTTCTCTTGATGAGTGGTTTAAAAAGAATTTTAATCCCGGAATCATGGAATATATGAAAGAAGATTTGCGCATGACAGATGAAGAAGTTGAAATAGAATATGGGATATGGAGAAAATATGCCGAAGAAATTACTTCTGATTTTTTTCCAGGAATTATAGAAACACTTATTCAATACAGAAACAGGGGTGGAAAGATTGTTGTTGTTTCTCATTCAGATAAAGATCTTATTGAAAGGGATTATAAGACTAACGGATTTTTTGGAGAAGAATCTTTTTTACCGGATATGATTTTTGGCTGGACAACCGATGCAACAAAACGGAAGCCGAATCCATGGCCTGTAATAACCAGCCTTGAGTTGTTTGGAATAGCTCCAAAAGATTCTATAATAATTGATGACCTTAAGCCCGGAGTTATTATGGGAAAAAATGCAGGAGTTGATATCGTTGCCGCAGGATGGAGCCATAATATTCCGGAGATAAAACAATATATGAAAGAAAATACCATTGCATATTTTAACTCTGTGGAAGAGTTTAGGAATTTTTTGCTGGGCTAATTATCCCCTTATGCTGTCGCCAAATGGCAATGTTTCCTTGAGAGATGCGGTATTACAAACTATGTTCTCAATAAAACTTCTTTTTTTGCATTGTTTCTTTTTGGCAATGCAGTTATTTCCAGTCCAAAACCCAAACTTTCAAGATAATCAATAAGAGTAGAAATTTTTATGTCCTTTCGTTTTTCCAGCTTTGATACAGCAGTTTGAGAAAAATTGTCAACTTCTTCCTGCTTAATGCCATATTTTCCTCGCAATGCTTTAAGTTTGATGTTTAAGCTTTCCTGTTCATAAAGTTTACGCGCTTTTGCCAAAGTCTCGGGGTTCATTCTTGCATCAAGTCCGCTGATAGGGTTAAATCTCATTTTACTTTTCCATATTTTTGTAATTTTATTATATGCCATACAGTTCATATTGTCAACAAATCAATCATTATTAGAAATAAAAAGAATTATTGGAAAGTGGTCTGAGTAGCCGGTTTGCGTTCTGCTGTTCCACGACATAGGAGCGCCGTTTGCATTTGAAAATTCTTTATTGTTTAATACTTTAAAACCAAAATATTCAAATTTTTTATTATTAAAAAATGGGGCTGCTAAAAGAAAGTGGTCGATAGTCTCCCAATTGTTTCTGTATAGATAGCTCCCTGTTTCATATCCCTCAAGCCACGGAGAATAAAACACAAGGGAATCTCCGGAGAAAACAACTTCCTCTTTGTTTCCTGTTACAACCAAAACTTCTTTAGATGGAAATATTCCCATTTCTTTTAAAGGCATTAGCGTTGTTAAATATTTTTTATTATGCCTTGTATATTCATCTATGTTTGTGTTCAAATCGCCTGCTATAATTATTTTTGCATTGGGATTTTCAAAATATATTTCCCTGCACCTTGTTGTTATTGCTTCCGCTGCCCGTATCCTTGCAGGCTCTGTTTCTTCATCACCTCCAATCTTTGATTTTAAATGGCAGTTAAATATATGAAAATCGCAATTATCTATTTCGATAACTGCTTCTGTAATAATTCTAAGATTATTAAAATCGTTTAAATATAATGAATGGTTTGCCATTTTTTTTACAGGATACCTGCTTATTATTCCTGTTGTTATGGCGCTCTTTTCATTATCCGCAGATATATAATCTTTATAGGAAAATTTACTAAGCCATACTGTTGCAAGATCTTTAATAACTTTTTTGTTTTCGATTTCCTGAAGGCAGATTATATCAGGACCATTCTGCGGTTCTGTTTCTGAAATAATTTCTGCTATATTATTCAGCCGCTGTCTGTAAAGCGCAGATGTCCACATGCCGTATGAGGGATCAAATTCAGGATACTCTGTTCCATTTTTTACATCATCAAAAAGATTGCAAACATTATAAGAGACAATCACCAGTTTTTTCGGCGCTTCATTATCGGGAAAAAAGGAGCACTTTGAAAATGAGGTGAATAAAAAAATAAAAAAGATAAAAATTGAGGCTTTAAAAATTTTTTTCATGATACCCTGTCCTGTTTCTTTCATATATTCAAGGTAGGATACAGGGTGTTTTTCGTTTTTGCTTCAGAATTGGAAAAAGTTTTTTATATAAAAAGAGGAAAATTCAGAATTCGCCCCCGACACTGGCCGGGGACACTAATGGGACTCTCAAAGAGCAGTGAGGTCGCTTCTGGTTTTAATTATTTTTGAAATAAGACCATAATCAAGCGCTTCTTCCGCGCTTAGCCAGAAATCTCTGTCTGTATCTTTTCCAACCTGTTTTATGCTTTTACCTGTTTCTTCGGCTATCAGGGTGTTTATTTTCTGTCTTGTTTTTTCTATTTCTTTTGCATGAATTTCTATTTCTGTTGCAACACCCCTTATTCCGCTAAGAGGCTGATGTATAAGATAATGGGAATTGGGAAGACCAAGTCTTCTTTCCTTTGGGGCAGCAAGAAGTATAAGAGCTGCGGCGCTTGCAACAAGGCCCATTCCTATCATGTATATATCGGGTTTAATAAACCGCGCCATATCAAATATAGCATATCCTGCATCAACATCTCCGCCCGGAGAGTCTATAAGTATTTTAATAGGGGTGTCATTATCTGCTTCCAGCAGCAACATTTGTGTAACAACTTTTTCTGCGCATTTTTTATTTATTTCGCCGGAAATAAGGATTGTTCGTGTTTTTAGTAATTTTTCAGATATAGCATCTTCTTTTTTTTCATTCTGTTCACATTCATCGTCATCATTGAATATACTGTTTTTCATTTTTTTCCTCTTTGTAAGGTGTTAACATAGAGTATTATCTATGTCAATAAAAATCTATA
>WRFK01000128.1 GCA_009778835.1 Spirochaetaceae bacterium | reverse complement strand
CTTCCTGAATATTTAAAAGAAAATATAAAAGCTTTCTTAAATATTATGAAAACACCTATTGCAGTACGCTCGTCCAGTCTTCTCGAAGATTCACTATATCAACCTTTTGCCGGTATATATGCAACATATATGCTTCCAAACAGCAGCAGTGACTTTACAGCAAGATGCCTTCAGATGGAACAGGCAATAAAATGTGTCTATGCTTCTACATATTTTAGAAAAAGCAAGACTTATATTTCTGCAACAAAAAATGTTATTGATGAAGAAAAAATGGCTGTAGTTATTCAGGAGCTTATTGGAAAACAGAATGAAAACTATTATTATCCTGATTTTGCAGGTGTTGCAAAATCGTATAACTATTATCCTCTAACAAGCGAAAAAACAGAAGAAGGCATTGCTGAAATAGCTGTAGGGCTTGGTAAAATTGTAGTAGATGGCGGCACCAGGGTAAGATTTAGCCCTGCGCATCCTAAAAAAGTTCTCCAGTTTTATTCAGCAGACTCAACAATCAAATCAAGCCAAAAAAAGTTTTTTGCACTGGATCTTTCTCCCAACAGTTTTAATCCTTCAATAAATCAAGAAAGCTCCACCCCACTTCTTGATATAAAAGAAGCAGAGAAAGCAGATGCGTTTAAATATATGGCTTCTACTTTTGATATGCAAAACCAAATGATAAAAGATACGGTTTTGGAAGAAGGGCCAAAATTTGTAACATTTGCCGGAATATTAAAATATGGAATTTTTCCTATTGGTAAAATATTACAAAACCTTCTTGGTATTGGAAAAGATTCGATAAACTGCCCTATTGAAATAGAATTTGCGGTTAATTTAAGCTCTTCTTCATCTCAACCTCATACATTCAGCTTCTTGCAGATAAGGCCAATTGTCGAAGGGGAAGAGGCTGCGGATCTCCAGATTGATAACTACAAAAAAGAAGAAATCATAATTCAGTCAAACAAAGCTTTGGGTAACGGAAAGTACAAAGATATTTCTGATTTTATTTATATTAAACCTGAAAGTTTTGATCCTTCACAAACAATGAAAATAGCTGCTGCTCTTGAGAAAAGAAACAGCGAGATGGTTTCAAAAAAATTAAATTATATATTGCTTGTTCCGGGAAGGTTGGGGTCAAGCGATCCATGGCTGGGAATTCCCGTATCATGGTCACAAATAAGCAGCGCAAGGGTTATAATAGAAACTGGGTTGAAAAATTTTCAGGTTGAGCCAAGCCAGGGCACTCACTTTTTTCACAATATTACTTCTTTGGGAATAGCATATTTTACAATAAATCCCACACATGAAGATGGTTATTGTGATTTTAACTATTTGGACAATTTACCTGCGGAATATGAAGATGAAATTATAAGGCATATAAAATTTAAAAACCACATTCTTGTTATTACTGATGGAAAAAAGAGGGAAGGAATAATACTAAAACCCAACCATTAAATCTATTAAACATGGATAAGGCATACTGCGCCCAAGATTTAAACATCAATTATTATGCAGTGGTTTTTACCTATTCAAATATTATTCCAATCCAGAACTCAACATCGCTATTGTCTTGCGCAATAAGACCAATGTCCACCTTTGCGGTAGTTTCCGCTACCAGCCATTTAGTGCCATGGGTTTCAAAGCGGGCGCCTTGACCAGCGATGTCCGCAAGACCCATTGCATGACTATACTGATGAGAGACCATCATTGCAGCGCGAATATCTGCTTTTGCAAGTATGATTGCCCAAAGCATGGCGCGGCTGTCACAATCGCCCCGCCCTTCTGTTATTGCCGTTACCATATTTACAAAATCGCTTCCATCCAAATTCCTCTCATAATCAAAATCCTGTACAAATGAAAGAGCTCTTTGGGCAAATGCCTTTTTTTCCTCAACGCCGGATGAAGGAGGCCCGCCCCAGCTACGAACAATAATAGACGCAGCATCTGCTACACGGGCAAAGGAGTCGCGATAAATAAAACGATAATAGCGAATCCACGCTTCTTTCCAATATGGAGAATTAAGATATTCTTTAAGCACATTGAATTCACGCTCGATCAAAACTTGCGCAGCTTCAGCATCATTTTCTCTTATATTTGCACTGACTCCGGCAATGGCAAGGGGAACCCGTTTTTGCTCTCCCCTTGGATAGCTGTACTCCATAATCGGACCAGGATAGCGCCGTTCTTCGGCAGTCGGGGTTATCGAATCCAGCGCCGACATATGAAACAAATTCATATCTTTTCCAGCAGCGTTGTAAGAAAGGACAAGAAGCATTGGCGCAGTACTATTTGCAGATGGCGCAAGAGTTACGCAGAGCCCCCAACCAGTGTTGTTTCCAAAATTCAATTCAACAATAGCAGCTTCTTTACCGTGGTAATCAAAAAAATCAACATCACCTTGATTTCCAAGCTTGCGATTTACATCATCAACCATCTCTTTAATTGATTTATATACGCCATTATAAACAATAAGATCAAAGAATAAACCATCGGATCTGCCAAAAGAAAACTTGTCTTTGCCATCTCCTTCAATGTAATCATAGCCTTCGGGGATATCTACACCAAAACCCCATGTGGGCGAATAGAATGCTTCTGCAAAGATAATGGCAGGAATAAAAAACAGCAATAAAAAAATATGTTTCATAATATTATTATCGGAAAAAGGAGGGAGATGTATAACTCAAGTAAAAGTTATGTTTTTGAACAGGGTTGCTCCCCAATTCCAGAATACCTCTGCACAAAACAGATTGATGCAACATAATTTGCCCCTTCGGTTGACTCAAATATTTCTTATATGTAATATTTTATTATGAGCAAATATCCTTTTAAACAAATTGAAGCAAAATGGCAAAAACTTTCCTTCTCCGGAAATAATCCAGCAAATTTCAGATATACTTGAAATTTTGCCTTACCAGTTATTAATCGAACATCCAGCCGAAGCAGCTCCTCTAAATACTGTGGTTTCAGAATTGCTTGTTATAAAACAGCGACTTGTAAAGGAAATAGATGAACTTATTCGAAAACATGAGAATAAAATCAATTAAAAAACACTATTGCCTTCGATAAAATATTTTAACAATATTTTGAAGCATTATTATAATTATCCATGTAAATAATATAAATGGATTTTAAGCAGTTATCCGACATCCTAAAAACAGGCAAATCTCTAGTTATAAATAATCCAATATTGGGGAATATTTTTATAGATAAAGGAACAATAGGTAAAAGCGGATATGGATTATTACATATAATTGAACAACGATTAGTTAAAAACAAATTAATAGAAAATGAAATTGCAGCGCTTATTTGCCTGGTAAAAGAAGCACTAGATTCCGGCATACTTTCTAATGATAAGATAAAACTTCCTGACAAATTCGGTCTTGAGAAAAATGGAGTTATAGCAATAATAAAAAAAGCTGCTGATAGAAAAGGAAAAAAATTTGTACTCACAGGATATGCCATAAATGAAAAAAAGGAAGAATCTACCGAAGCAATAAAGACGGTGATCGCCTTATACGGCTGCTCACCTGAATTCTCTGACTTCCGAAATCAGGTGGGAGCGATAGTTTCTTCCTTGAAATAAATTATCGCTTAAAAGCACAGAAAAGTCAATTAAAAACAACATCAGCCCAATCCCCTTCCATTGACTCAAATATTTCTTATATGTAATATTTTGCTATGAGCAAATATCCTTTTAAACAAATTGAAGCAAAATGGCAAAAATATTGGGAAGATAATAAAACCTTTAAGGTAACAGAAGACCCAAAAATTCCTGCTGAAAAAAGAAAATACATACTTGATATGTTTCCATATCCATCCGGAGCAGGTCTCCATGTTGGACATCCGGAAGGCTATACAGCAACAGATATATATTCAAGATTTTTAAAAATGAATGGGTACGCAGTACTTCACCCAATGGGCTTTGATTCTTTCGGCCTTCCTGCTGAAAACTATGCAATACAGACAGGAACGCATCCAAAAGTTTCAACAGAAAAAAATATAAACCGTTTTAGGGAACAAATAAAATCTTTTGGATTCTGCTATGACTGGGACAGGGAAGTATCGACCCATACCAGCGATTATTATAAATGGACACAATGGATTTTCCTTAAGCTCTACGAGAAAGGGCTTGCATACGAAGCAGAAATGCCTATCAACTTTTGCCCTTCCTGTAAGACAGGACTTGCTAACGAAGAAGTAAAAGAAGGCAAATGCGACAGATGCAACACGCAGGTTGTAAGAAAAAGCATAAGACAATGGATGCTTAAAATAACAGAATATGCAGAAAGGCTTCTTGATGATCTTGAAACTCTTGACTGGTCAGAAGCTATAAAAACCATGCAGAGAAACTGGGTAGGAAAAAGCGAAGGTGCAAATGTTTTATTCCAGATAGATGGAAGCAGCGATAATATCGAGGTATATACAACAAGGCCGGACACGCTTTTTGGTGCAACATACATGGTACTTTCTCCGGAGCATCCTCTTGTATTAAAAATTACAACACCTCAGCAGAAAAAAGATGTAGATACATATATAGAACAGGCAAGCCACAAGAGCGATCTTGAAAGGACAGATCTTGCAAAAACAAAGACAGGAGTTTTTACAGGATGTTACGCAATAAATCCTGTGAATAATGAAAAAATTCCTGTATGGATTTCCGATTATGTTTTAATAACCTATGGAACAGGTGCAATAATGTCTGTTCCTGCGCACGATGAAAGAGATTATGAATTTGCGATAAAATTCAAACTTCCGATCAGGCAGGTAGTTTCAAAAGATGGCTCGTTATATGATCTTAAAGAAGCATACATCGACAAGGAAGATGGTTTTTCTGTTAATTCGGGGAAATTTTCAGGAATGAAAACACCTGATGCAATTAGTGAAATAACAAAATGGCTTGCAGAAACCGGCAAGGGCAAAAAAGCTATAAACTACAAATTAAGAGACTGGATATTCTCAAGGCAAAGATACTGGGGAGAACCAATCCCTGTAGTTCACTGCCCAAAATGCGGCATTGTTCCATTAAGAGAAGATCAGCTTCCCCTTACACTTCCTGAAGTTGAAAGTTACTCGCCAACAGGAACAGGCGAATCCCCTCTCGCAGCAATTACAGATTGGGTAAACACAACTTGTCCTGTATGCAAAGCTCCGGCAAAAAGAGAAACAAACACAATGCCCCAGTGGGCAGGCTCCTGCTGGTATTACCT
>WRFK01000127.1 GCA_009778835.1 Spirochaetaceae bacterium | reverse complement strand
TGGCTGGTGCGGGACGCTGCCATCCGTGGCGCAGTCCGCAGCGTCTCTGCGAGGACTTAGCGAGATCGGCTCAGCCTTCGGCAATATTACAGCATATTGTTCATGTAGTTTATGGTGAAGGTAGATTGCTTCGCTACGCTCGCAATGACTGAGGCGCTCGCAATGACTGAGGCGCTCGCAATGACTGTGGTGCTCGCAATGAGCACTTGACACTATTCTAAAGATAATAAAAACTTAATATGTGGCAACCAATGAATCAGACATATATTTAAAACAGCTCTCTAAAGCATTAGCCTCAACTAAAGACGATACTCTAATTTTTGAATTTCTTCACAGTATACTTACCCCTAATGAAATATCTGAAGTAGCATTAAGATGGGCTCTTGTAATGAAAATTCATGAAGGGAATAGCCAGAGAAAAATCGCAAATGAACTTGGATTAAGCTTATGTAAAATAACAAGAGGTTCAAAAGAGCTTAAGAAAAAAGATTCTCCATTCAGAAAAATGATAGAAAAGTGGAAAGAGCTATCTGAAAAATAATTATAAGGAAGTTGGTATGGATGAAAACCTCACTCAAATACCGGGAAGGATCAAGGAGCTTAGGGAAGTAATGGAAATAAGCTCTTTGGATATGGCCAAAGAAATTAACGTGCCTTTTGAAATTTATGAAAAATACGAATCAGGGGAAATAGATATACCAATCAGTATACTTTATAAAATCGCAGCCCGCCTGGGCGTGGATGCCACAGTGCTTCTGACAGGAGATGATCCCCGCATGGATACAGCCAGTGTATGCCGCGCAGGAAAAGGGGTAAGAATCGAACGCTATCCAGGATATGAGTTTTCAAGCCTGGCATATAATTTTAAGGGGAGAACAATAGAGCCGCTTCTGGTTTATCTGGATCCTTCCAAAAAAGCTGCTGCGCCGGTAAAACACTCTGGTCAGGAATTCAATTATGTAACAGAAGGGAAGGTAAAGATCACTGTAGCTAAAAAAGAATATATCCTTGAAGCCGGGGATTCGATTTATTTTGACGCTGCTTTACCCCATGCCCAAAGCGCGGTTGATGGACCGGCAAAATTTATTACTATTATTCAGGAAAAATAAGATGAACGAAATACTTTCCCGTTATTGCCCGCGCATTGAATTTGAAAATTATGAAGATTTTTTTGTTAATTATAAATGCAATGTGCCGGAAAATTTCAATTTTGCATATGATGTAGTGGATGAATGGGCTCGTCTTTATCCGGAGAAACTAGCGCTTATAAGAACCGATGATGGCGGCGAAGTGCAATCATGGAGTTTTTCGCAAATAAAACAGGAGAGCGATAAAGCCGCAAATGCGCTTCTGGGTCTTGGCATAAAAAAAGGGGATGTGGTCATGCTCATCCTTAAGCAGCGCCCGGAAGTCTGGATACTTATGGTTGCTCTTGAAAAAATAGGGGCTGTCTGCATCCCTGCCACATTTCAGTTAACGCAGAAAGATATTGTCTATCGCTGTAATATAGCGCAAGTTAAAATGCTTATAAGTGTTGATGATGATGAGTTGCTGGAAAATATCATAAGCGCATCAAAGGAATGTAAGGGTCTTGTTCATAAGGGAGTTGTTGGTAAAAAAGCGCCGCAAGGTTTTATTGATATCCAAAAAACCATTGCCGAAGCCAATCCCTCATTTACCCGCCCATGCGGAGAAGCGGACACCAAAATCAATGAGCCAATGCTTATATATTTTTCTTCCGGAACAACCGGTATGCCAAAAATGATTCTTCATAATCATACTCTCCCTTTGGGACATATTGTTACAGCCAAATACTGGCAGTGCGTAGAAGATAACAAAGTTCACTTGACCCAGACAGATTCAGGTTGGGCAAAATTCGCATGGGGAAAAATATATGGGCAGTGGATATGCGGAGCTGCTATTGGTGTCTATGACACAGATAAATTTACTCCGCTTGGAATATTAAAAGCCCTTAATAAGATCAAGCCTTATAGTTTCTGCGCTCCTGCAACTGTTTTTCGCTATCTTATGAAGGAAGATCTTTCAGGTTATGATTTTTCTTATATTTCGCATACTTCTGTTGCTGGCGAACCATTAAGCCCCGAAGTGTTTCATAAAATAAAGGAAAAGACAGGGCTGGAAATAAGAGAAGGTTTTGGTCAGTCAGAAACATCGGTAATGGCAGCTACTTTTAAGTGGTTGCCTGTAAAACCAGGCTCTATGGGAAAACCAGCTCCGCTGTTTGGCCTTAGTCTTCTTGATGAAAATGATCAGCCTTGCGACGATGGTATTGTAGGTAACATTAGTATCACAACTGCGGGCAATAATATTTATTCATATGTAGACAAAGATATAGAGGCATATGCTGTAAAGTCTCCAATGTCTTGCTCATCAGTAGTGCCGGAGGGGAACCTCGACCTTCAGTCTACGAAAAAGGTACCCGGCATCTTTATTGGTTACTGGAAAGAGATCGAAATCACCAACAAGAGCTGGTATAACGGAATCTACCACACAGGCGATATGGCATGGCGGGATAGCGACGGCTATTATTGGTTTATAGGCAGAAACGATGATGTTATAAAATGTTCAGGCTACCGTATTGGCCCATTTGAAGTTGAGAGCGCTCTTATGGAACATCCTTCTATTCTTGAATGCGCGGTTACAGCAGCGCCGGATCCAATGCGTGGTCAAATTGTCAAAGCTACTATTGTTTTGGCGCAAGGCTTTATCCCTTCGGAAGAACTTAAAAAAGAACTTCAGAATCATGTCAAGCGTGTAACTGCTCCATACAAATATCCAAGGATTGTTGAATTTGTTACTGAACTGCCAAAAACCATCAGTGGAAAAATTCAACGCAATGTAATACGCGGGAAAGACCTAAACTGATACCCAACTCTTTATAATATTTTTGATCCTTGTTTTTACTTGAGTTTTATGCTTTTTAGGAACAAATTTTAAAAGGGAGTTCAGCTTTGAGTTTTTTGGAATAGAACTACTGCGCCTCTTCTTCGCCTTAAAAATAATCTCCTCTCCCTTAAGTACATTTTCCATTGCTTCAAGGCATAGTTCCAGAGTCTTATATTTTTTAGGAACAAATTTAAGCGCCATCCCATCCTGCTCTAATGCTTCAATACACATCTCTTCTTTTTTTAGTTTTTCGGGAACATATTCAAGCGCCATGCCATTATCCTTCACAGCTTTATAACATACTTTCACTGTCTTGAATTCATCAGGAACAAATTCAAGGGACCAACCATTATTCTTTACTGTTTCAAGACATAGCTCCATTGTTTTTAGTTTTTCAGGAACAAACTCAAGAGCCCTGCCATTTTTCTTTGCTGCTTCAAGACATAGTTCCGCTGTTTTTAGTTTTTCAGGAACAAACTCAAGAGCCCTGCCATATCTTTTTATAGCTTTAAGACATAGCTCTGCTGTTTTTTGTTCTTCGGGAACATATTCAAGCAGCCTGCCATGTTTCTTTACCACTTCAAGGCAAATTTCTTTTGTTTTGAGATTTGCCGGAACATATTGAAGCGCACCGCCTACATCTTTCACTGCAGCAAGACATAGTTCTATTGTTTTTAGTTTTTCAGGAACTAATTCGAGCGCTACACCATTTTGTTCTACTGCTTCAAGGCATAGTTGCGCTGTTTTTAGTTTTTCAGGAATATATCGAAGCGCGCCGCTGTTGTTCTTCATCGCTATATGACATAATTCTTTTGTTTTTAATTCATCAGGAACAAATCTGATTGCCCAGCCATCCTTTTCTACTGCTTCCAGACACATTTGCGCTGTTTTAAGATTATCCGGAACATATTGAAGGTCAATGCTGTTTGTACTATCCGCAATTAAGGCATTTTTTTTGTTGATTTTATTTTTTTCTGCAGATGGTTTTTTGACCGCGATTTCCTTTAGCGCTTCCATTTTATTTGTAAGAGTTTTTTTCCCAGTTAGTTTTTTTTCTTTTTTGACAGTCTTAGCCATTTTTGTCTCCTATTAATGTTAAATAAAAAAAACAAGGTCTATTATATATCTTTATTTAAAGAAAAAAAAGTGAATTTTTCAGGATAACACTGTAATATATAAGTATGAAAAGAATGCCATAAAGTGTATTATTTTAAAAAAACAAGAGGGATCAAGTTATGCCAAAAAAATCTCTACCTCATTGCCAAAGCTGCGGAATGCCGTTTGACGAGGCCCACCATGAGTTTATTGCTAAAGAAGCAGATGGAAGTGAAAGCATTTATTGTACTTATTGTTACAAAGATGGAGAATTTCTAAACCCAAACGCCACTGTGGAGGATATTGTCGAGATGGGCGTGCCGCACCTGGGGTGTAAGATTGGCAAACAGGCTGCGCAGGAGCAGTTATCCAGGTTTATTCCAACACTGGAGCGCTGGAAGAATAAACAATAATATTTAAATTATAAGGAATTGATCTATATACTAAAATATAATTTTATTATATTATAATATTTCGTTATCCGAATCAAAAACAGGAGTTATTATGTCATTTTCCAGAGGTCTTAAAGCAAAAGCGTCAAAAGTTTGGGAGGATGGGTATAACCATCCATTCGTGCAAGAACTTGGAAAGGGGACATTAGATAGAGAAAAATTCAAGTTTTATCTGTTGCAAGATTACCTATACTTACTGCAATACGCAAAAGTTTTCGCTATAGGAGCTGTAAAATCCGACACAGAAGAACTAATGACCAATTTTTCAACAGTTCAGTACTATATCCTTGCTAATGAAATGAATGTGCACCGTAAATATATGGCAGGTTTTGGTATTACACAGGAAGAAATGCTTTCTGTAAAGCCCTCTTTGTACAACAGCGCATACACATCTAATATGATCGCGGTTGGTCAAAAAGGCAGCCTGGCAGAACTCATTGCTGTTGTTTTTCCTTGCGCCTGGACCTATGCTGATTATGCAAAACGGCTCAAAGAGCAATATGCGGACAAGTTGGATAGCAATTTCTATAGGACGTGGATCGAGAATTATTCCAGCGCCCATTTTTCGGAAGCTTCTGAGTGGTTCTACGATGCGCTTGATAATCTGGTTGCGAATATGTCAGAGCCTCAGCGCAAGAAGATCGAAGAAATATTTATTTCCAGTGTGGAATTTGAGTATCTGTTTTGGGATATGGCTTATAAACAACAAATGTCATATATGTAATTTTTTAATAAATGCTGTTGACATAATTTTTATTGC
>WRFK01000126.1 GCA_009778835.1 Spirochaetaceae bacterium | reverse complement strand
TTTTTACAGAAAAACATGCCCTAACTGTCCTGCTGTAAAAAAACATCTTGATAAACTTGAAATCCCGGGGAAATCTATTGATGTTGATACTCCCGAAGGGATAATTCTTGCAAAAGATAAAGAGATACTTTCTGTACCAACTGTGATTTTCTTCAATAACCAGGAAAAAGAGGTTTACAGAGCAAGAAATGTAAAAGATCTAAAAGACTTAATACCCTATTCTGTGGTGTGTGCTGTTTAACTTATATTCCGTACAGCCTCTTATCTTTGTAAGAGGCTGTGTATTTAATTATTCCAAAAACAGGATGAAAACAAAAGGCATCCCGCATCATCCCCTACGAAGATAAATTATTTAGCAATGCAAATTACCAAAGCAGCTTTACTTAAAACAACACTAATAGATTATCCTGAAAAAGTCGCATGCACTATTTTTCTCCCTGGCTGCAATTTACGTTGCCCATTCTGCCACAATAAAGATCTTGTTTTTGAAGATGAAAAAAATCTTCTTCCGATCGAAGAAATAATAAAACATATAAATAAAAGAAAAAATACTCTTCAGGGAGTATGTATAAGCGGAGGAGAACCTCTTATTTATCCAGATCTCCCGGATCTGGTAAATGAGATAAGATCTGTTGGTGTAAAAAATATCAAAATAGATACAAATGGAATTCTTACTGAAAGATTGTTTGATGCCAAGCCTGATTATATTGCGATGGATATAAAAACAGTTCCTGGAAAATATAATATGCTTACAGGTGGCTTTTATGATAAAGATATTGCAGAAAAAATAAATAACTCCATAGTAAAAATTATGGAAAGTAAAATTATGTATGAATTCAGAACAACTCTGGTACCGGGAATTATAGAATATAAAGATATGGAAGAAATTGCCTGTATGGTAAAAGGGTGCAAGAAATATACTTTAAATAAGTTTTCAAAAAAAAATACCCTTGATAATAATTACTCTAAAATAATCCCATACTCAGAAGAAGAGTATAAAACTTTTCTTGAAATACTTAAGAGTCACAAAATCCCTGCGTTTTTTAGAGGCCTTTGAGATTACCAAGCAGCTTTAACATATAAAGCTTAATATAGTGCCTAAAGACATCCTTATTTCTAATATCGAGATTGGACATTTGCCTTAAAAGATCATCGGCCAACACAGATACCTTTTTCTCATCCAGAATCTTATAACGTATTATAAGGCGTTTTCTGCTTCGCAAAAAATCTTTTATCAAAGAATTAATATCTACTATAAGATTTTTTCTTGCGGTTTTATCGACCATATGATTCCATTTTTCAACAAGTTCTTCCAGCGTTTGATTCACATCTTTTCCCGGTGACAGATATTTTTCTCTAAGGTTGCTTATAGAGCTTAATAAATCCTGCGGCTGAGCGGATTTATCAGAACCGGATTTCTTCGAGCTTCCATCATCCTTAAATGTTGATCCAAACTCCTGAAAAACATCTTCGCCATCAACGCTTGCCTTTTGATTATCCGAGCTCCCTGCCACTTCCTCTTTCTTTTTACCGACAAGTAACGAAGCAAAAAAACCTATTACTCTTCCAAAAAAAGGTATGCTGTAATGCAGCGGAAGTGTTGCTCTTACCTCTTTAATAAGTTCTTCCCTGTCCATATGAAGCAGTTTATCAATTGATTTAAATTTTCCCGGCTCGATAAAACA
The DNA here is from genome assembly GCA_009778835.1 of Spirochaetaceae bacterium. Classification (GTDB taxonomy): domain Bacteria; phylum Spirochaetota; class Spirochaetia; order CADAEX01; family CADAEX01; genus WQTU01. The sequence continues at coordinate 3,574 of WRFK01000126.1, read as the reverse complement.
TGAATCCACAGACATTTTTATATTTTTATTTGAAGCGGAAGCCTGATTTGCAAGATATATAAGATCCGGATTTAAAAGAGCGTTAAGAAGTTTATGATCATTCTTGATAAATAAGTTAAGCGCTTCAATATAAAACTTATCGCTTTGCATCTCTTTATTTGTTTTATAGTTTCTTAAAATCTGCCCCCACTCTCTAAAATAGTGCCCCCGTATTTCTTTACTGGCATCTACAAGTGTTTTAAGAAATACTTGCGAAAGCATATTGCGATCAATATAGTATTCTTTTTTTGCATCTGCTGCTACTCTTACAAGAGAAGGGAGATCCTCATCTTCTTTTGGTGTTGTTGCTTTCTTGATAAATTCTGTAACAAATTCTTTTGAATATTTCTTGCTATAAGGGATTCCTGCATTATCTTTTATTTCAAACATCTCTGCAGTACTAAATATGTGCGGTGGTTTTTTTACTTTTGATGAAAGATCTTTCATATCAGACATTTTTTGAACATCTTTTTGAACAACAGCTCTTCCATAAGTTATGAAAGCTCTTAAAAGCGCCATTGATTGATAAATAGCTATATCCGGAGCTGTTTTCTCATTTTTTTCAGATAAATCTTTCAAAACTTTATTACATAAATATGAAAAGAACTTAAAGGAAAAATCTTCTGGTTTTCTTATATGATCTTTGAAACCAGGAGGTCCGCTTAGCATTGACCCCATCATGCTTTTTACAGCGCTCTCGTTATTTTCAAATGCTTTGTTCAGATACCGGCTAAGATATGCATAGTTATTCTGGTTTTGTATATAAAGATGGATCTTCTTCAATGTGAGGTCAAAAAGCACTGTATTTATTATTTCAGGAGGGATTACAATACCAGGAACAACCTCTCCAAATGTAATTACAAAAACTTTTCCTTTCTCATTATCAACAAGTTCCGGAGCTTCCATAAAATTTTGCTGCGCATTATAAGAAACAAGCCAGTCGCCATGAATTGTAAAATTTAAAGCCTTTAGATCAGGAAAAGTATATTCAGGCTTTTCTTCAAGAATTTTATAATGTTTCATTACAAGCTGTCTGTAATATTTATGCACCTGGAATGAATGAACAGTGGAGCCCTCATAAGTAATAGTACAAACTTCTTCTTTTTCCATCTGTTTGAGGACAGGAAATGTTAAATTTTTAAATTCTTCAACATTTTTTACCTCCAGCTGATCTCTGTGTGATTCAAAGTAAGAAACAAGCTGGTCTTTAAAAAATGTGCAATTTATTACCGGATTATCCCGTTTTACTACAATAACTTTTATTATTTTTTCAATTAATTCATACATAATTTTTAATATCTCTTTAAATTATCGGCTACTTTTTTAATTACCCAATCAGGAGTAGATGCTCCTGCAGTAATTCCTATTACAGAAAAATCTTTTACCTCATCCGGTATTTCATTTTCACTTTCTATATGCCACACTTTTTTCTCCAATTTTAAAGCTGTTTCATAAAGCCTTACTGTATTTGCGCTATTTTTCCCGCCTATTACTATAATTGCATCAACTTTGCCTGCCATATCAATAAGCGCTTTCTGCCTTTCGCCTGTAGCAGGGCATATTGAGTCTGCAACTTCAATTCCGGGGAATCTTTTTTTTAAAATAGCGCTTATAGAATCATATTCTTCTTTGCCATAAGTTGTTTGACTTATAAGCAGCGCCGGTAATGTTATTGAAATTTTTTCTGCTTCTGCCATATTCTCAATAATAGAAACATTTTTTGCGTACCCGGCGATCCCCTGCACTTCTCCGTGATCTTTATCCCCTACGATTATAACAGACAAACCCTTTTCAGATGCTTCTCTGACTTTTTTTTGTGAATTAAGAACTCTGGGACATGTTGCATCTATAAGTTCAATATTTCTTTCTTCAAGTTTTGTTCTTATATCAGGATGTATTCCGTGTGCGCGAATAACAACAACACCATTGGCATCTTTTGGATCATCAATTACGCCAACCCCTTTTTTTGCAAGATAATCAAGCACCAGGCGGTTATGGATAAGAGGGCCGAATGTGGATATTTTCTCTTTTTTCCCACTTTCAATTAAACTGTAAACAGCTTCTGTTGCTTTTTTAACTCCCATACAAAACCCCAGATGCTTTGCCAGTAATATATCCATATTTGTCAATCCTATCAGGAAAGCTTTTAAAAAGCTACCCTGCCTTTTTGTTGTAATATGAAATCCACATAACGGATAACAACATCCATATGATAATCAAAGCTTTAAGCTAAGCGTAAGCCCATGCCCTACAGGAATTATGGTTGAATAGAGTCTTTTATCTGCAAAAACAATTTTATTATATTGATCCATATATTTTCCAAGATTTTTTCTTACCGTAGAATCAATATAAAAAAGGGTATCATCGGCAATTATTAAGCCTCCGGGCCTTACAAGAGTAATAATTTTTTCATAAAGCAGCGGATACAAATATTTGCCGCAATCCTGAAAAACTACATCAAACAGTAACTTACCCTCTTTGCACATAGCTTCAATAATATCTTCGGCATTACCAAAAATCATTGTAATAATATTATCAAGCCCGGAGTCCAAAATATTTTTTTCTGCTTCGTGTTTGGTTCTGGGGTGATTATCTATAGTTATAAGTTTCCCTTTTTTGTCTTTTAGAGCTTCTCCGATCCAAATAGATGAATTTCCGATTCCTGTGCCAAGCTCCAGTACATTTGACGCATTAATCAGCTTTATAATAAATGAGAGAAATCTTCCTGTTTCAGGCTCAACATAAGGCTGGATATCATCCCTGCCTGCGCTTTCTTTCTCTATCTTGTCAATAATACTATTATCTGAAGTTATAAAGCTTCTTAGGTATTCAAGGTCCATTTAAAAATATTAGGCTGAATATCCTTATTTGTTCAAGTGGAAATAATCACCATTAATACGTATCAAATATCTATGAAGGCCTACTGCTGAACCTCTCGCTAGGTCCTCGCAGAGACGCTGCGGAAACGCTCGTGGTCCATCATTCGGCCTATTCCTCATATTTTTACAGTATAAAATGTGCAATTCCGGGTAAAAATGGAATCAAAAGCTTCAGTCAACATATTGACTAAAAAAAGAAATAATAAAATTATAAACCTATGAGTATTCCAAAAAAACTAAAAGAACGATACACATGGTTTAAGCAGCATTCTGCGCACGAAGACAACACTTCTCTTGCTTTTGAAATTATAAGCAGGGATAAGTGTGGCCTAATTTCAGAAATTTCAACAAAAATTTGTAGCCTGGGAAGTGATATTTCATTTTTTCAATCATGGACAGAATATGATGGCAAATGTCATATTACTCTGCAGGTAGATGATAAAGCCAAGCCTGAATCAATATTAAAATCCATTAAGAAAATCCCGGAGATAATCTCAATAGAAACAACTACTACCAATAAAAAAACATGGGGAAAAAGAATAATCATTATTGGCGGCGGAGCTCAGGTTTCAAGTGTGGCATCAGGCGCAATCACAGAAGCTGACAGGCATAATATCAGAGGAGAAACAATATCTGTTGATACAATCGCAGTAGTT
>WRFK01000125.1 GCA_009778835.1 Spirochaetaceae bacterium | reverse complement strand
TGGTGGGACCATCATCAATACTATTAGCCTTAATGGCATCAGGGCTTAATGGGCAATCATTTGCTTTTGCTGGCTATTTGCATGTAAAATCTAATGAAAGAGAGCAATGCATACGGCAATTGGAAAAACACTCTATTGTTGGACAGCAAACTCAGATTTTTATTGAAACACCATATCGTAATCATGCATTGCTGAATGATTTATTGGCAAGTTGTGCTCCTCATACTCTTTTGTGTATTGCTGCTAACATAACAATGCCTGACGCATATATACATACAAAAACCATTGCAGAGTGGAAAAAGACAACTGTAGCTATTCATAAAAAACCATCTATTTTTTTACTGCAGGGTGTAGGTAAACAAAAGACAAGAAAAACCAAAAAAGATATACGAAGTACACGGAGAAATTGAAAAAATGAACGATCTAATGGAATCCTTTAATAATTTTTATAACATCATAATTAAGTTGAGAAGCAAAGATGGTTGTCCATGGGACAGAGAGCAGACAGCAAACTCTGTAAGAACAAATTTGCTTGAAGAAGTATATGAATGTATTGAAGCTATAACTGAAAATGATGACTTCCATACAGCAGAAGAACTTGGAGATATTCTCATTGTTATAAGCATGATCAGCAGGATAAAAGAAGAAGAAAATGCTTTTACTTTTAAAGAAGTAATAGATAGGGTATCTGAAAAACTTGTAAGAAGACATCCTCATGTATTTTCCAATACTATTGCAAAAACTCCTGATGAAGGTTTAAAAAATTGGGAGCTTATGAAAAAAGCTGAAGTTAGCCGCAACAATGAAATTGATAGCGAAGAAACAAAATCAAGACTTGATGGGATCTCAAAAATTATTCCACCGCTTGAAAGAGCTTACAGGTTTCAAAAAAAAGCTGCGAAAGCTGGTTTTGACTGGAGCAGAGTAAAAGATGTGCTGGGAAAAGTAAAAGAAGAAATAAATGAGATTGAACATGAAATTGCTTTAGAAAACAAAGAGAAAATCGAAGAAGAACTTGGAGATATTCTTTTCTCGGTTATCAATGTGGCAAGATTTCTTAAAATTGATCCTTCTGTAGCTCTTCACAGAACAAATGAAAAATTTTTAAGCAGGTTTAAAAAAGTTGAAAAAGGGATGGAAGAGAAAGGGCTTCCCATGAAACATGAAAATCTGGAAATTATGGATAAACTATGGGAAGAGGCGAAACTTTCCTGAACTAATACTTCCTGACTTAATACTTCCTAAACCAAGCTTTCCTGAATTAAAATTTCCCAACCTGGACTTTTCTTAACTAAATTTTTCTGAAAAACGAAAGATAGTTACTTAAATTCTCTCCTGCAAAAACTTCTTCCCTTATTACAATAACTTCGGCAAGAGGATTTTCCATAGAAAATGCTTCCTTCAATATTTTAAAAAGACTTTTGCTTCCGGGTTTTACAGTAACCCACAACCGTATACAAAAACAAGAAGCCTCTATTCCGTTAGCAGAAACATCGCAGCTATCCAATTCTTCCAGCTTTACAAACCCTTCAAGTGAATTTTTGCATATATATTCTTTCAATAAATTTAAATAATTTTTATCTTTGGGGAAATAAATTCTATATACGCTTCCGCTGTATATAGACATCAAAGATGTTTTTTTATCTCCTATATTAATTTTATGGGAAAAAAGATCAATTATTTTAATTCCATCAGGAAGCGCATTATTTAGTTTTGTTATAAATTCATCTTTGCCATATTCCATGTAAGTTTCTATTGATGCAATTTCCCCTTCGGATTCTATTCCAAGAGTTAATGGATTTGCAAACTCAAGTCTTGGTTTGGGATTAAAACCTTCTGTAAATCTCACGCCAAGCCTGCTTCTCTGAAAAGCTTTTTCAAAAAGTCTCATAACATCCAGGTGCCCAAGATATATCTGTTTTCCTTTTTTAAAAAAACTAAATATTACCCTATATCTTTCTTCGCCTGTTCCAAGCTTATAAACAACATCATCCTCCCCTGCTGTTTCCTCTTTGATTTCAGAGTTTACGATTCTATTGCTATTCCCGCATACTCCGCAATTATGCGTGCATGTTGTTTCACATTTTGAGGTAAGCTCTGAATTGCATGACTTGTTATATTCATCAAGCAGGTATTTTTCAGATATTCCCATTGATATTCCGGACCATGGGAATTTTTCTGTTATATCCCTTTTTCTTGATGTCTCTTCTTCTACATTCCAGCTTTGGGATCCTATAATTTTTTTCCATAATGCAATATCAAAATAATCTTCCCATGCATCAAATTTCGCTCCTGCCTGCCATGCATCAAAAAGCAGCTTGCCTGCTCTCTCATCGCCGCGGGAAAATATTCCCTCCACAAATGACATCATTGGGGAATGATAACCTACTTTTATATTTTTCCCTTTTAGCCTGTTTTTTATATAATGTATCTGCTTCATGGCTGTTTCTTCTTCCATCTGCGCTGCCCATTGGTAAGGGGTATGAGGCTTGGGAACAAATGTTCCTATATTTACATTTATATCTATTCCTGTTGCGCCCTGGATTTTAAAAAGAAAATTAATTATATTATCGCTTTCCTCATAATATAACTCTTCATGATTGGAATTATTGGAATCATTGGAATTATTGAAATCTTTGGAGTCATTGGAATCTTTGAAAACATCCGGAAGCCCGATCATAAAATAAAATTTTGCGTTTTTCCAGCCTAATTGCTTTGCCTCTTTAATAATCGCGATTGTTTGATCAATATCAATTTCTTTATTAAGCCCTCTTTGGGAAGAGGGATCCGGAGTTTCAACAGCAAAAGTAAGTCCGCTTTTTCTTACCTCGCCTATTTCCGACAACAGGGATATGGTAAATGAACTGATTTTCAGCGAAGGGAAAGAAAAAGAAACCCCAACTCCCGAATACTTTTTATTAAGTTTTTTAATAGTATCGCTTAGCGATGAGTAATCTCCGGAAGATAAAGAGGATAAAGTTATCTCCCTGTAGCCGCATTCAAAAACCAGCTCTTCGATTTCCCTGTCAATTATTTTATAATCCTTTTCCCTTTTTGGCCTATAGTAAAAACCTGCATGGCAAAATCTGCACCCATTGGGACAGCCCCTCATTATTTCAACTACACCATTATCCTGCACAGGTTTTACAGAAGGGACAAGATTATATTTTCTTTTTGCATATTCTTCGGGAAATTTCTTATACACTGCCTTGTAAACTTTTTCTTTTTTCCCTTTGTGCCATATATTTTCACTTTTTGCCATCAGCAAAAAAATATCATCTCTTCCTGCACCTGCTTTTTTTAATTCAACTGCTTTACAAAGAAGTTTTTCAAATTCCTCTTCAGCCTCTCCCATAAAAAAGAGGTCTATAAAATCTCCATAGGGAACAGGGTTTGTAATACCAGGTCCGCCGGCAATAATTACAGGGTGATTTTTATCCCTTTCGGAATTAAAGAGCGGAATTTTGCCAAGAGATAAAATATTCAATAAATTTGTAGCTGTAAGTTCATAACCAAAAGTAAATCCAAGGATATCAAGATCACAGAGTGGAATATTGTTTTCAAGAGTAAATAATGGCAATGATGATTCTTTTAATATTTTTTCAAAGTCCAGCGCAGGAGCAAAAACCCTGTCGCATATTACATTATCAATACTATTAAACAAATTATAAAGTATTTTTATTGCGTTATTCGCCATTCCTATATCATACATATCAGGATATGACATAGCCATTTTAAGAATAGCCTGTCCATATTTTTTGTCATGGCTTCCATATTCTCCGCCTGCATAGCGCCCAGGATTTTCCACCCGCATTAATATGTTTCTGATATCGCTTTCTGTGAGACTAGACATTAATTAAAAACCTATAACGTCTATAGTAAATATTAATAAGCAATGCAGTGCCTATCATGGCAGTCCACAAAGATGACCCGCCATAAGAGAGGAAAAAAAGAGGTATTCCTGTTATGGGCATTATTCCTATAGTCATTCCAATATTAACCATAAAATGAAAAAGGATCATTGTGGCGATTCCGGCGGCTAAATTTGTTCCAAACAAATCTTTTGCAGCTATAGAGATCATATAGCCGCGCACAATAACTGTAAGGAACAGAATAAAAACCAATAAGCATCCTATAAAACCAAGCTCTTCGGCTATTATTGAAAAAATAAAATCTGTGGACTGCTGCGGCAAATATCTGAGATGGCTTTGGGTTCCATTCAAAAAACCTTTGCCCAAAATACCGCCAGACCCTACTGCTGTTATGGATTGTATAAAATGCCACCCTGCACCTTTGGGATCTATATCCGGATTAAAAAATATAACAAGCCTCATAACCTGATAAGCCTTCAAAACGCTTCTGACAACAATTGCTCCTGTAGTTGAAATCAAGAGTATTGATGAAAAATATGCAAAATAATAATAGTAGTAATGTTTCTTTTTTGTAAAAAAGTATCCCAGAAACGATATAGCCATAATTGCCAAAGCAGAAATAAAAATAGTGTTATAAAATTTAGGATCAACAAAAAAATTAATAAGAGCCTCATTCCCCTTATAAATATGCTTAAACCACACAGGTACTATTATCAGAATTATTGAAAGCAATCCTGTTAAAGTTATATACATAATATGCCTTACTCTGGCGCCTGCAATAAAACTCATGGCCAGAAAAATAGGGAAATAAACCAGCGCAGTGCCCATGTCCGGCTGCAGTAAAATCAATACAACCGGAAGCAAAATTATTAAAAACCCTTTAAATAAAGTTTCTATCTTTACCATTTCACGGGATTTTTTTGCGTAAAATGCTCCAAGCATAATTATTGTAGTTATTTTTGCGAATTCCGAAGGCTGAATTCCAAAGTCCATTATCCCCAGCCATCTTCTGGAACCATTTATTATGTTCCCAAAAAACAAAGTAATAACAAGAAGAAAAATAGATGCAAAATATATATAAACTGTAAAATTTTCAAGAATTTTATAATCAAGCAAAACAATTATCATTATCATCATGACCAGACCTATTAACGCCCAGATAATCTGCTTAATGAATTCATTTGAAACAACAGTTCCGTCCGAAGTAATGTTGCTGGAATATATAAAACAAATACCCGTAAAAACAAGAAGGATAACGCTTATCAGAATTAAAAAATCAAAATTCAGATTTGTTTTTAAATTCACTCTGCCCTCTCCCTTATTATATCTCTGGGTTTTTTAAGATACCATATATTAAGAGCATCGGCTGCTTCTTCATAAGTCTGATTCGCAAATATTCCCTGTA
>WRFK01000124.1 GCA_009778835.1 Spirochaetaceae bacterium | reverse complement strand
CAGAAATACTCGACACTACTGCAACAATTTTATCTATATTATTATTAAATAGCGGAATAAATTTATCTTTATCTATAATATCATTTTTATTGAATTCGTCAATAGCTGATTTTAACCTTTCAGAAGGTGTAATTAAATGATCTTCCAGAAACACAACAGTATCTCTTAATGATTTTAAAAGGGCAATAGCTCTTTCTCCCTGAGCTTTTTTATATAAAAGATCCCTGTTTCTTAGCGCTGCTCTTATTCTTGCATATACGATGGAAAAACTAAATGGTTTTTTTATGTAATCATCGACTCCAATGTCAAATCCTTCGACTATTGCCTGTGGTTCAGCCATATCTGAAAGCATAATTATGGGTATATCCGCATAATTTCTGTAAGATTCATCGTTTTTTATTGCTTTAACTACTTGCCAGCCTGTCATAATAGGAAGCATATCATCGATAATAATTATATCAGGTTTATTTTCTTTTATAAGTTCTAATACTTTTTCCCCATCTTCTGCTTTATCAACAATAAAATTAAGATTACTAAGCATTATTCCAAAAAAATCGCTATTTACACTTTCATCATCAGCCACAAGTACTCTTTTTTTCATAAGTATACCCGCCTTAGATATAGTTGGACAATTTGCCTAACATTACCTATAAATATTTTCTTACAGTTGGAATTAGTTGTCAATAAATTATTAAAGCTGCGGCTAGGGTTTGGTAATAATTTTCTTATAAAAAATAGCTAATTTTAGTAAAATAAAAGATATTGATAAAATAACAAATATTATTCCAAATAAATCGCCTATTTTTGTATATAATGTAAAATTACTGTTGTTTACAGGGACCTCCCCTGTTAAAAAGCTTTCTATAAAAGGGTCGATCCTGCTTGTTATTTTTCCATTGGGATCAATAATACATGTGATCCCGCCATTTGTGCTTCTTACAACACTGCGCTGGTTTTCGGCTGCCCTAAAAACAGCATGCATCATGTGCTGAACTTCTGCAGCAATTGAACCAGACCATGAATCATTTGTTATATTAACAATAACATTCGCGCCATTTAGCACAAATTCTCTTGATATATAGCCAAATGTATCTTCAAAACAGATTGGTGTTGAAAATTTTATTTTAATATCTGAATTATTGGAGTCAATTTCAAAGACAGTGTATTCTTTCCCTTTTTCCCAAAAGTGGGTATCTGCTTCTTCCAGAAGTTTATATAAAAATGGGACCTGTTTCTTATATGGAAAATGTTCTGTAAAAGGGACTAGATGTGTTTTTCTGTATGTTCCTTTATGTTTGCCGCCTGGTTCAAAAAGAAGTGCTGCGTTGTAATCTATTCTTTTATTTTCACCTTTTTCATCTGTAATAAGCACCCCTTCATCATTTCCAATAAGGTAGGGAATAGTTTGGGTTGCAAGAAAATCTTTTAATTCTTTTACCAGTTCATACATCTTGGGGTCTGGTCTGTATTTTGTATGCCAGTCAATGGCAGGAACAAATGATGTTTCTGACCATATTATGATGTCCGGAGAATCCAAAGCAGCTTTTTCGCTTAGCCTTTTAAGTCTTGTAAGAGATTCTCTGTAAGTTGCATATCCCCCTTGCCAGGGGTCTATATTGTGCTGGATCAAAGAGACTTTCCATGTTTTTAATTTTGAAACATCAACAGTATTAATAGATCCGTAAAATAAAGCTGCAATAAAAATCAAAGCATATATTATCAATACAATTTTTTCTTCGATTACTGTTTTTTTTAGTTTAACAAGCCAATCTTTAAATCCATCTTTGAATACATAGCCTAAAAAAGCAGATGGGAAAATTACCAGCAGAGAAACACCCCATATACCTGTTAAGGAGGAAACTCTTACAAGAGGGGGAAAAAGGTACTGGGTATAGCCTATTATTCCATAGGAATATCCTAAAAATCCTTTTGTCCTTAAATACTCATATCCAACCCATATTATTGAATTAATTATGTAGCTTTTACGTATAAATAATGTATCTGATATTTTTAAGACAGGAAAAAGGAAAAAATAATAGGTTGCATATAAAAGAGGAACTATGAATATTGTGAGAGGGAAAAAACTTGAAAGCCAGTAATTAAAAATAGCATAGGAGACCAGCCCCAAAAAAAGGCCAAAAAACGGAGCAGCGATCCATTTCATTCTGTATGTAACAGCAAAGGCAGGAAAAAGGGCAAAATATGCCAGAAAAGAAAATCCTGTACTATTTATAAATGATGGAAAAGAAAGAGAAAACATTATTGCCGAAAGCAATAAAAGAGCCATGTTGATCAAAGATTGAGGCGCTTTCTTTTCTATTTGGTAGTTATTTTGTTGAAGCTGCTTTTTTTTATTTTCTAATGTCCCAGACACTGCTTTTCAGTTCCTTTCCCGGTCTGAACACCACCACTCCATGAGAGCCAACTGCTACAATTTCTCCTGTTTTTGGATTGTGCGCTTTTTCTCTTCCTTTACGAGTTCTTAACTCAAATGTACCAAACCCTCTGAGTTCTACAATTTTATCTTTTAATAATGCTGCTTTGATTTCTTCTAAAAAAGCATCCATAATAATATGAATATCTTTTTTGTTAAAAGCAGTCTTTTCATAGATATTTTCAATAATTTCAGCTTTTGTAAGTTTGGAAACAACCATTTCTTTTACCCATGTTTAAAAGCTAATAGAGGATAATTATGCTTCTTTATTTTAGCGAAACTAAGTAAAATTGCTTTTAATGTGAATTACAAATTTTTGTTATTATGCAAGCCTGTTAAGCATTTTTGCAAGTCTTGATTTTTTTCTTGCAACTGTATTTCTGTGAAAAATACCTTTTCCGGCAGCAGTATCGATTTTTTTAACAACATGCCTGAAAGCTTTTTCCGCTTCTTCTTTATTTTTTGTATCAACTGCGGTCATAAAGTTTTTTACACTTGTTCTTACTTCGCTTACAGCCATTCTGTTTCTCATTCTTCTTCTGAGACTTTGTCTATGTCTTTTTGCTGCAGATCCTTTCTCAGCCAATGGACGACTCCTTAAATTATGTTAGATTTCTGAACGTATCAAATAAAAAATCTATAGTCAATAGGATTATATATGCAATTTTATTGCACCCTTTTATTATTTAAATTCGCTTGGTTTTCTTTCTTCTCTTTTACATTTTTCGCACTGAGCATAATTCTTTTTTTTGCCTGCCGAGAAAATTGTTTTCATTTTCACTTCTCCTCCGCAAGGACAAAGAAATTTATGTGTAGCAGATGATGTACGAGCATTCTTGCTTATCTGTCCCATTTTTTCCTCCAATCAAGGCCACGGTGAACGCCGTGGGTAAAAAATAATATAAATTGCTTAACAATGAATATAATAACATCGACCTAAGGTGTCAAGGTAGCTGAAAGTTTAAGCATAAATTTCAAGTCTATTTGGGGCATCAAATACGGGTTATTTTCCAGGAATTTGTTGCTGAATCAAACGCCAACTGGCTTAAATTTGCATTGATAATATTCGCATCCGGACCTTCGATTTTTATGGTTTTTGTAAGGATATTTATCTCTATAACCCTATATGCTACCTGGCCACAAAAAACAGAGCTTCCTTCTGCAGGGACTTTTTTCCTTTCATCCTGATAAAATTCACACTCATAAGAGAGGCAACACAAGAGCCTTCCGCATGGACCAGATATTTTCATGGAATTAAGCGAAAGATTTTGATCTTTTGCCATTTTTATCGATACAGGAGTAAGTTTATCTGTAAGCCCATGGCAGCAAAAATCTCTGCCGCATACCCCCATTCCCCCTATAACACGGGATTCGTCTCTTACCCCTATCTGCCTTAGTTCTATTCTTATTCTGAATACAGATACCAGATCTTTTACAAGTTCTCTAAAATCAACTCTGGTATCAGCAGAGAAGAAGAAAAGAACTTTTGGTTCTTCCAGAAGATAATGGGCGGAAATGAGCTTCATATCAAGTTTATGGTTATGGATTTTTTCTTTGCAAATGCGGAAAGCTTCCGCTGCTTTTTCGGAATTTTGTTTATATTTTTCTATATCTGCAGGGGTTGCTTTTCTGGTTATTGCCTGAACAGATCTTATCCCTTTTATTTTTTCCTTTTCAGAGCTTAGCAGATACCCGCCAAGAACTGTTGCAAGATCTTTCCCGTATTTGCCTGTTGCAATTACATGATCTTTGTGAGAAACACTAAATTCTTTGGGGTATTCACAAAATTCTGTCTCATTTGAATGGACAAATTTAACTTTTATAAGTTTTTCAGGAAGATCTGGCGGCAACTCATCTGTTGCTCCCATTTCCTCAATAATATCTTCTTTTAATATTTCATCATCTATAATATCATCATTCATTTAAATCACCTAATTGTTATGTTTTTAACTGCCAACATATATATTCTCTGCCATATTGAGCAAATATACACACTATCTCATTAAATCTACAAGAATACCTTCTATTTCTTCAATTCTTTTAAGAATAGTCAATTGTCCTTTCTGGTTTTGCAGTATGGAAATAGCCAACTTTTCAAGTTTTTCATCAACAACTTTAATATTTGTCCATAAAAATTGCTTTACAGAAGGATTGCCATTTTTTATATATCTTTTTTCCCCTGTTTCAGTTTCCATAGAATAAGCATTTTTTACAACATAAGCTATAAACCGCTTTACAGCCTGTCTATATTCTTTGATATTTGAAGCAAAAGGTTTTTCAACAAGTTTTTCACCAATAGAATGCACATCATCAAGAAGAGATTCCTTAGTGGCATTTTCATCGACAGCATTAGAAAGATAAAAAGAAAAATCTGTTTCCGATACATTTTCAGATGCTTGTGTTGCATTAAAAAAACCTAAAAAACTTCCGGATTTTTTCCCTATTTTTTTGTCTCTATTATTTCTTAAGTTGGGGCTGCCTGTAGCTGAATCAATTCTTTCCATAAATTAATACTTTTAATATTTAAAACAGCAGCAGAATAGAGAGCTGCTTTTTTATAAAAGGGGTCCTCTGGTTATATTTTCGCTAAGAGTTTTTTCATCCAATTCTTTTCCATACGGCGCAGAAGAATAAGATTTAGCAGGAGAATCGGAATTTTCTATTTTTTGCCCATCATTTTTAATCTCTGTCTTGATCTCTGGCTTGTTGTTGGAAACATTGGAAACATTAGAAACAGATGCAGTTCCCGGATCTTTTAATAAATCGACATTCTCTGCATAATTGCTTTTAATAGTGCAATTACCATGAAGAATTACCCCTTCTTCAACAATCAGTCTTGGAGTATAAATATTTCCAAAAATTAT
>WRFK01000123.1 GCA_009778835.1 Spirochaetaceae bacterium | reverse complement strand
TTGGTAAAAAAATCAATTATTTATTATCTGTTCAGCACATTTTTAAATTAATTTGTTACTGATCAAGCAAACAGAATAAGCGACGAAGTTGTTCTCTATTTTTATTTATAGCAAATATGATATGGGTATGTTACAATATCTTGAACAAAGCAGCTTCACAAAACATATGGGGTATTGTTGTAAATAAGGAAAAAGAAAAACAGAATGAATGCCTATAAAATATTAGCCTGCATAGTTTTCATCCTCTATTGTGGTTTTTTTTCAGCCTGTTCTATCTTCAAATCGCAAGAGAATAAGCCTATAGAAAAATATCAAAGTTATAAAAATATACCGGGCGTGACTTTTGACGAAATCAGAGCTATTGAGGATTTAAAGAAACAAGTCACTTCTTTTACCTATGGGATGACACCAAGCGCCGAAGCTTTCTATGATGAAAATAATATAATCAAAGGGTATTCCGCCCTTCTTTGCAAATGGCTGACCGAACTGTTTGGAATCCCTTTTTCGCCTGCGATCTATATTTGGGGCGATTTGGCGTCAGGGCTTGAGACAGGTAAAGTCGATTTTACAGGTGAATTAACGCCTACCGATGAACGCCGCAAGACTTATTTTATGACCGACCCAATTGCCGGCCGTTCGCTTAAGTATTTCAGGCTTTATGGCAGCAGGCCTCTTTCTGCAATCGCAGAAGATCGGGTTCTGCGATTCGCTATATTAGAGGACACCACAACAATCGATGCAGTGTACTCTTTGTTTGATAAGGATTCTTTAGAAATAATCTTACTCGACAATGCTGAAAAAGTTTACGATATGCTAAAAAGCAAAACAGTAGACGCTTATATAAATGAAAATCCCGAAGAAGCTATCTTTGATATTTATAACGACATAATTGCCGAAGACTTGTTACCTCTTGTTTACTCCCCGGTTTCTTTGTCAACGCAAAATCCAAAACTTGCGCCTATTATCTCTGTTGTTCAAAAAGCTCTTCAAAATGGCGGAGCCCGCTATTTAACCGAACTGTACAATCTCGGATACCAGGAATACTTAAAAAACAAGTTGTTTATGCAATTAAGCGAGGCTGAATTGGAATATATACGCAGCAAACCTGTTGTGCTGTTTGCGGCAGAGTATGACAATTATCCGGTCAGTTATTACAATAAATATGAGAAGAAGTGGGAAGGGATATTCTTTGATGTGTTGAGCAAGGTGGAGACGCTTACAGGGATCTCTTTTGAGTCTGCCAATGAACAGAATACAAAGTGGTTCAAATTGCTGGAAATGCTTGAGTCAGGAAAAGTCTCTATAATTTCTGAATTAATACCTTCGCAGGAGCGGGAAGGCCGCTTTTTATGGCCGAATACTGCGTTTTTTTCCGACACATATGTGCTTTTGTCAAAAGAGAAGCACAGCAATATCAAAATCAACGAAATCCTGTATCTGAAAGTTGGTGTAATAAAAGACACAGCATATACAGCGTGGTTTCAAAAAAATTTCCCGAATCATGCATTCACCGTAGAGTATGAAAATATAGATGCTGCTTTCTATGCATTGGAACACAATGAAGTAGATATGGTAATGTCGCCTAAAGTCCTCCTTAGCAAACTGTTGCATTATCATGAGTATACGCATTATAAAGCCAATTTTGAGTTCAATTTTTTTTATGAATCTAAAATCGGGTTCAATAAAAACGAGGCCATCTTATGCTCAATTATTGATAAGTCGCTCCGTTTGATTGATCTTGAATTGATTTCTAGGCAGTGGATGAATAAGTCTTTTGATTACAGGCAAAAGCTGTCCCAGGCGCAGCGGCAGTGGTTATTTGGAGTCTCCAGCCTTATTTTATGTATTGCCATTCTCTTGTATGTTTTATTCAGAAAAACCAGAAGCGCAGGAAAACATCTTGAAAGATTGGTACATAAACGAACTGCCGAGCTGGAGAGCGTTTCAAACAACTACAAAGGAATAATTTGGAGTGTTAATAAAGAGGGCGTTATAACCACCTTTAAAGGCCGGTATACAAAAATGCTCGAAGAATATCATATGAATATGGAAGGAACAAAACTTGGATCCAAACAGCATAGCGATATCCTGGGCATTGCCAAAAATGTACAAAAAACTTTCCTCGAAGGTCCACAGGACTGGATAAGCGAAGACAAAGACAAAGTATATCACTCATACACAACGCCAATGTATGATGACAAAGGCCAAATCATGGGCGTTGTCGGCAGCACAGACGACGTTACCGATACAATCAAGCTTCAGGAAGCAGCCCAGGCTGCTTCGCGCGCCAAGAGCAATTTTCTTTCCCACGTAAGCCATGAAATACGCACCCCGCTAAATGCCATTATAGGCATGATAAGAATCGGGATGAACACAGATAATATTGAGAAAAAGAATTATTGCTTTGGGAGAACAGACAGCGCCTCAAAACATCTGCTAGGTATTATCAATGACATCCTTGATATATCCAAAATCGAAGCTAATAAGTTTGAGCTATTATATACTGAATTTGATTTTGAACTAATGTTAAATAATATTAAAAACATTGCCAATATACGGGCTGAAGAAAAAAAGCAGAACCTTGTTGTTAATCTGGGTCAAGATGTTCCTGCATTCATATTGAGCGATGAACTAAGGTTGTCACAAGTTATCACAAACCTACTTGCAAATGCCATTAAATTCACACCGGAAAAAGGGACGATCGTATTAGATATTAAAAAAACAGAGGAAATCAATGACGAAGTCATCCTCAGAATAGAAGTTATAGACAATGGTATTGGCATTTCAGAAGAACAACAACAAAAACTTTTTAAATCCTTTGGTCAGGCAGATGCCAACATCACACAAAAATTCGGCGGCACAGGGCTTGGCCTAGCTATTTCAAAACGGATCGTGGAGCTTATGGGCGGCAAGATATGGGTTGAATCTGAGCTCGACAAAGGTGCAAAATTTATATTTACGATAAAAGTAAAAAGCCGCAGGGAAAAATCAAACATAAAACTCGCTCCAAATATAAAACCGGAAGATATACGTATTCTTGCTGTAACTGATTCTGAGGAAAAAGAATATTTCGTATATGTTATGCAGGCGCTTAAGCTATCCTGCGACATTGCCCTCGCAGGGAATCAGGCTATTCAAATGATGAAAAATGATTCAGACAAGCCTTATAATATGTTTTTTATTGACTGGCAAATGCCTGATATGGATGCTGTTGAACTTACAAAAAAAATCAAAGAAATTGACAGCAACAACTCAATTATAATTATGGTCTCGGCAGTCACTTGGAGTAACATTGAAAAAGAAGCACGTGCCGCAGGGGCAAACTGCTTTATGACAAAACCGCTTTTCCCCTCAACGCTGGTAAGCACAATTAACAATTGTATTGGAGAAGACCCGAAAAAGTCTGCGGGCAGTGCACAGGAAAAACCAACAAAACAGAATTTCTGCAATCATACGTTACTTATTGCAGAAGATGTTGATATCAACAGAGAAATCATGTCCGCTATTCTGGAAGAAACTCAAGCCTCCATTGACTACGCCTTAGACGGAAAGATGGCAGTTTCCATGTTCAGAGAGCATCCGGAAAAATACAGCATGATTCTTATGGATATTAATATGCCTGAAATGGATGGATATGAAGCTACAAAAACAATACGCTCTCTTGATCTGGCAAATGCAAAAGATATTCCGATCATAGCAATGACTGCAAATGTATTTAAAGAAGATATAGATAAGTGTATAGAAAGCGGAATGAATGGCCATATCGGAAAACCGATTGATTCGGAGGCTTTATTTGGAATACTTGGCAAATACCTAACCTCCGGCAGGGAAACCCATCAGACAAAATAACAGACCTTTTAGTCCGAACATTAATTAAAATTATAAAGGCGGTGCTTTATGACAGATAGAAAACAGATAAATTTTTCTGAGGCAAAAAAACTTCTTGAAAAATATGACATAAAAGTTTCGGGAGAAATTTGCATCAATAAAATAGAAGCTCTCTCAAATACAGCAGAACATCTTGGATATCCTGTGGTTCTTAAAACAAATTCAGAAAAGATAGTCCACAAATCAGATATTGGCGCAGTAATTATTAATATAAAAAACAGAGAAGAACTTGAAAATGCAGTTAAAAAAATAGATGAAAATATAAAAAAAGCAGGCTTTGAGCGCCAGGAAGAATTTTTATTGCAAAAAATGGCAGCATCTGGCTTTGAAATTCTTGTAGGAGCTCACCAGGACCCTGTTTTTGGCCCTCTAATAATTGTAGGCAGCGGAGGAAAATATGTTGAGCTATTAAAAGATAGCGCTCCGGGCATAGGGCTTCTTACAGAAGAAGATGTAAAAGAGATGATCTCTCTTACAAAAGCAGGAAAAGTAATCGACGGCTACAGGGGAGAACCTCTTGATAAAAAAGTAATTATATCTATAGCAATAAGTATATCCCGCCTAATGGCAGAAAACAGAGATATTCTGGAAATAGATTTGAACCCTATAGTTCTTTATAAAGATGGATTTTCACTTGTTGATGTAAGAGTAATAAAGGGAAATCCTGTTTTTACAGAAGCTGCTCCCGAAATCCCGGAGAAAAGGAAAAACAGTTTAAACAAAATACTTAATCCCGAATCTGTTGCAATAATAGGCGCATCCCGTCCGGGAAAAATGGGCGGCATTATAATTAAAAACTGTTTAAGAATAAAAAAATTATATCCTGTAAATCCTAAATTGGATTATGTACAGGGATTAAAATGTTATAAAACCGTAAAAGATCTTCCGGAGGCTCCGGATGTTGGAATTTTTTTAATAAATGCAGAAGGTGTTGTATATGAGTTTGAAGAGTTCTGTAAAATCGGAGGCAAAGGGGCAATTATTCTCAGCGATGGTTTTGCAGAGGTAGGAAGAAAAGATCTTGATGATAAATTACTTGAATTAAGCCAAAAATACGGGGTTGCATATATAGGACCAAACTGTCTTGGAGTAATAAATAATTTTACAGGATTAAACAGCTTTTTTATTCCCGAACACAGAACAAGTATTATTGAAAAACCAAATGGCATAGGGATAATCTCCCAGAGCGGCGGCATAGGCATGGAGATTATTGAAATGCTGAAAATAGACAACATGAAGCTTGGTAAACTTGTTTCAATTGGTAATGCCAGCGGATCGGGGATTGCGGAGATTCTGGATAACATGGGAGAAGATCCGGAAATTTCTGTTATTGGCATTTATCTGGAAGGGATTAAAAACGGAAGACAATTTCTTGATATAGGCAAAAAAGTTACAAAGAAAAAACCAGTGCTTATTATAAAAGGAGGCACGGGCGGGGGCGCGGA
>WRFK01000122.1 GCA_009778835.1 Spirochaetaceae bacterium | reverse complement strand
TGATCAAAGTGTATATAGAAGAAGAAAATGTTGATGATATAGACCATCTTGGAAACAGGAGGGTAAGGTCAGTCGGAGAACTCCTTGCAAACCATTTAAAGACAGCATTTGTCAGAATGGAAAGAATCGCAAAAGAGAGAATGTCTTTAAAAGAAACAGACACAATAAAGCCTCAGGATATTGTCTCCATTAAACCTATTGTAGCTGCAATAAAAGAGTTTTTTGGCTCAAGTCAGCTTTCCCAGTTTATGGATCAGGTTAACCCATTGGCAGAGCTTACCCATAAAAGAAGGCTTAATGCTTTAGGTCCAGGAGGCCTTTCAAGAGACAGAGCAGGTTTTGAAGTAAGAGATGTTCACTATACTCATTACGGCAGAATGTGTCCTATTGAAACTCCCGAAGGTCCGAATATCGGTCTTATTGTTTCACTTGCAAACTATACAAAAGTAAATGATTATGGTTTTCTTGAAACACCATACCGCAAAGTTGTTAATGGTATTGCGACAAAAGAGGTTGAATATCTTTCTGCAATTGACGAAGAAAAATATTATATTGCGCAGGCAAATGCCCAGATAAGCAACAAAGGAAAATTCCTCGCAGACCAGGTTTCTGTAAGAAAAGCAGGAAGTTATACAACAAGAGAACCTTCCAGTATTCAGTATATGGATGTTTCTCCCAAGCAGGTAATTTCTGTTTCAACATCGCTTATCCCATTTCTTGAGCATGATGATGCCAACAGGGCTCTTATGGGTTCAAACATGATGAGGCAGGCAGTACCTCTTCTTTTTCCGAGATCTCCTATTGTAGGTACCGGAATGGAAGATAAAACAGCTTATGACTCAGGCGTTGTAAAAAAATCAAGAAATGCAGGCGCTGTAACTTATGTAAGCTCTGAAAAAATTGTTATTAAAAATGAAGATAAAAAAGAGGATTCTTATAAACTGCTTAAAAACCAGAGAACAAACCAGGATACCTGTTTCACTCAAAAACCACTTGTAAAAGTGGGTCAAAAGGTTGAAAAAGGGGATGTTATAGCTGACGGTCCTGCAACATCTTTTGGAGAACTTGCGCTTGGGCGCGATGTTCTTGTAGCTTTCCTTCCATGGAATGGTTACAACTACGAGGATGCTATTCTTATATCTGAAAAAGTAGTTAAAGAAGATATTTTTTCTTCCATTCATATAAAAGAGTTTATTATAGAAGTAAGAGAGACAAAGCTTGGCACCGAAAAGCTTACAAGAGATATTCCAAATACAGGAGAAAAAGCTCTTGAACAGCTCGATGAAGAAGGCTTAATAAGAATTGGAGCCAAGGTAAAATCAGGCTATATCCTGGTTGGAAAAGTAACTCCCAAATCTGAAACAGAAACAACTCCGGAATTCAAACTTCTTAACTCAATATTTGGCGAAAAAGCAAAAGAAGTAAGAGATACTTCTCTAAGAGTTCCCCATGGAGTAGAAGGGACTGTAATAGATATACAGAGACTAAAACGCGCAGAAGGCGATGATCTTAATCCCGGAGTAGATGAAGTTGTAAAAATACTTATAGCAACAAAAAGAAAACTCCAGGAAGGGGATAAAATGGCAGGCCGCCATGGAAACAAAGGTGTTGTCGCAAGAGTTTTGGCAGAAGAAGATATGCCATATATGGCAGATGGCACTGCTGTAGATATCTGCCTTAATCCTCTTGGCGTTCCATCCCGTATGAACCTTGGGCAGCTTATGGAAGCAAGCCTTGGCTGGGCAGGTTTTGTTCTTGGCGAAAAATATGCAACTCCGGTGTTCCAGTCTGCAACAAATGAAATGATTTCAAAAAAACTTGAAAGTGCAGGCCTTCCCGGAACATCAAAAACAATATTGTACGATGGACTAACAGGAGAATCATTTGAAAATCCTGTAATGGTGGGATGTGTTTATATGCTTAAACTGCATCACCTTGTTGATGACAAAATGCATGCAAGATCCACAGGCCCTTACTCGCTTGTTACGCAACAGCCTCTTGGAGGAAAAGCGCAGTTTGGCGGTCAGAGGCTTGGAGAAATGGAAGTATGGGCGCTTGAAGCTTACGGCGCAGCAAATACACTCCAGGAGTTCATTACAATCAAGTCCGATGACATGACAGGAAGAGCAAAAATATATGAAAGCATTGTAAAAGGAGAGCCAAACTCTGCCGCAGGTATTCCTGAAGCATTTAATGTTATTGTCCAGGAATTAAGAGGATTAGCTCTTGATATCTCGATTTGGGATTCAAGAGGCAGACAAATTCCTCTTACAGAACGCGACGAAGAGCTTATTAACAGACAAGGAACCAATTTTTAAAAAATAAAACATTGATTATATCCAATAGAGGATTTAATCATTGGTTACCTGATTTAGGAAGGGTGTTTAATGAGAGAAATACAGGATTTTGATAATATAATGATCAAGCTTGCTTCGCAGGAACAAATAAGAGCATGGTCCTACGGCGAAGTAAAGAAACCGGAAACAATAAATTACAGAACCTTAAGGCCGGAAAAAGAAGGTCTTTTTTGCGAAAGAATTTTTGGAACAACCAAAGAATGGGAATGTTACTGCGGAAAATTTAAATCGATCCGGTATAAGGGTGTAATCTGCGACAGGTGCGGTGTAGAAGTAACGCATTTTAAAGTAAGAAGGGAGAGGATGGGGCATATTGAGCTTGCTTCTCCTGTATCACATATATGGTACTACAGATCTGTCCCTTCAAGAATGGGGCTTCTTCTTGATCTTACAGTAGCTTCGCTAAGATCGATCCTTTATTATGAAAAATATATAGTAATTGATCCGGGTGATACAGAACTCAAGAAACATGACCTGCTTTCGGAAGAGGATTATAATACAGCAACCGAAAGATATGGAATGAGCTTTACAGCGGGAATCGGAGCAGAGGCTATAAGAACACTTCTCGAAAACCTTGATCTCGATACCCTTTCTGCTGAACTTAGAATGAAAATGGTGGAAAAAGGGGCAAAATCTGACCGCAGGCTTCTTAAAAGAATAGAAATTGTTGAGAATTTTAAAGATTCCGGAAATAAACCAGAGTGGATGATCCTCGATGTAATTCCTGTTATACCTCCAGAGCTTAGGCCAATGGTTCAGCTTGAAGGGGGAAGATTCGCGACATCAGACCTTAATGACCTTTACAGAAGAGTTATAAACAGAAACAACAGGTTAAAAAGGCTTATGGTATTAAATGCTCCTGATATAATAATCAGGAACGAAAAAAGAATGCTTCAGGAAGCAGTTGACGCTCTGTTTGACAATTCAAAGAAAAAGAAAGTTGTAAAAGGTTCTGCAAACAGGCCTCTTAAATCGCTTTCAGATATGCTCAAAGGGAAACAGGGAAGATTCAGACAGAACCTTCTCGGAAAAAGAGTTGACTATTCGGGCCGTTCTGTAATTGTTGTAGGGCCTGAATTAAAATTGCATCAATGCGGTCTTCCTGCAAAAATGGCGCTTGAACTTTACAAGCCCTTTATAATGAAAAAGCTTGTTGAAAAAGATGTTGTTTATAATATTAAAAAAGCAAAAACACTTGTAGAGCAGGAAACAGCAGAAGTATGGTCTGTTCTGGATGAAGTTGTAAAAGAACATCCTGTATTATTGAACAGAGCTCCTACTCTTCACAGGCTTGGTATCCAGGCTTTTGAGCCATCTCTTGTGCAGGGAAAAGCCATAAAGCTCCACCCGCTTGTATGTCACGCATATAACGCAGACTTTGACGGCGACCAGATGGCTGTGCATGTGCCTCTTACGCAGGCTGCTCAAATAGAGTGCTGGACACTTATGCTTTCCGTTAACAACCTTTTAAACCCAGCTAACGGAAGTCCCATAGTATTCCCGTCTCTCGATATGGTTCTGGGAATAAGCTATTTAACTATTGCGAAGCACGGAGCAAAAGGGGAAGGACGTTACTTCTATTCTTTTGACGAAGTTTTAATGGCGCTTGAGGCAAAATCGCTTGAGTATCAGGCAATATGCAAAATAAAAATAAATGATGAATATATTGAAACAACTCCGGGAAGAGTTATTTTTAATAACGAGATGCCCGAAGAAATAGAATTTATAAACTATCCTCTTGCAGATAAAGAACTTAAAGCCCTTATTGCGCAGTGCTATAACAGATTTGGGGCTTATACAACAGTAAAGATGCTTGATTCCGTAAAAGCGCTTGGCTTTAAGTATGCGACAAAATTTGGCGCTACAATAAGTATGGAAGATGTTGTAATTCCAGAAGAAAAGAAAAAACTTATCGATGATGCGAATAAGCAGGTTACTGTTATTCAAAACCAGTACCTCCAGGGTCACATAACGCAGGAAGAAAGATACAACAGGGTTATAGAAGTATGGAGTAAGACAAATGAGGATCTTACAAATGTACTTATGAAAGTTCTTAAAGAAGACAGACAGGGCTTTAATCCTATCTATATGATGGCAAACTCCGGAGCAAGAGGCTCAAGAACTCAGCTCAGGCAGCTTGCGGGAATGAGAGGCCTTATGGCTAAACCTTCCGGAGATATTATAGAGCTCCCGATAAGGTCGAACTTCAAAGAAGGTCTTTCTATTATAGAATTTTTTATTTCATCCAATGGAGCAAGAAAAGGTCTTGCAGATACAGCTTTAAAAACAGCGGAAGCAGGATATCTTACAAGGCGCCTTATTGATATTGCCCAGGATGTTGTAATAAATGAAGAAGATTGCGGAACAATAAATGGTATCCAGATAAGCGCTTTGAAAGATGGCGAAGAAATAGTACAGGCTCTTGCCGACAGAACTGTAGGAAGATACACCCTTGAAAGGGTAAAACATCCTATTACAGGCGAAATACTTCTTAATGTAAATCAGGAAATTACTGAAGAAATGGCAAAAACAATAGAAGAGGTTGGCATAGAAACAGTAAGAATAAGAAGCGTACTTACCTGTGATTCCCGCTTTGGTGTTTGTCAAAAGTGTTATGGAAGAAACCTTGCAACCAACAGAACTGTTGAAATTGGAGAAGCTGTAGGTATAATCGCAGCCCAGTCAATCGGACAGCCGGGAACACAGCTTACAATGAGAACCTTCCATATTGGAGGAGCTGCAACAAAAGCAAGCGAAGAAAACAAAGTCTATCTTAAATATCCTGTTCTTATAGGAAAGATATCAGGCAATACTGTAAAAATTGATAATGATATCACTCTTTTTACAAGAAAGGGTTATATACTTGTAAATAAGATACTTGATTCTGTTGAGCTTAAAAAAGGCGATAAGATCCTTATAAATGACGGCGATAAAGTAATACCTGGAAATCCTATTATAAGAAGGGAAAAGCAGGATATTGTTGCAAAAGATATCGCTTATGTTGTA
>WRFK01000121.1 GCA_009778835.1 Spirochaetaceae bacterium | reverse complement strand
CCAAATTTTGCTTATTCTATATTTTTTCTATATAAAAAAATGGGATTTAAAAGATAATTATGCCTCCAACTGCTCCAGCACCATTTTAAGCCGTGTTTTGAAAATATTTTTCTTAATAGTAATTTACACGGTTTTATTAATTATTCTTACTAATTCAGCGGCATTATTACTAAGAATAACAGGGTTCATGCAGAATGTCCCAACAATAAACAGCTCAAAACAGCTTATACCTCTTTATCTTTTGGTATCGATTATAACAGGATACAGGGAAGAACTCTTTTTTAGAGCATATATAATCAAGTTTTTTGAGAAAACTACAAACAAAACAGCATTAACATTACTAATATCAGCTATGTTTGCAATTTGCCACATATCACAGGGATTTGGAGCTATTATTGTCTCGTTTATTAACAGTATGCTTTTATGTTTTATCTTTTTCAGGCATAGAAATATTCATATAAATGCAATATCGCATGCTTTATATAATTTTTTTGTTCTCCTGGCATCTGTTTTTGTAGTATAAAATAGACTGTTAAAAAAATCTGTAATATTATGAGTTATAATTAAAGTATTTTGAGGTATATAATTATGTTAAAAAAATTGCCAATTATAATTTTTTCTTTGCTGCTTGTTTTTACAATACAAATTAGAGCTGATTCTTTCAGGGAAAACCTGAAAAAACTTGATTTTCAGATAATTACAGAAAATATTAATTATTTTAATTTTAAATTGCTTGATTTAAATGGCAATGAGGTTAGCCTGAACAATTACCAGGGTAAAGTAATAATGCTTAACTTTTGGGCAACATGGTGCCCTCCCTGCAGGAATGAAATGCCTTCAATGGAATCTCTTCATAAAAAAATGGAGGATAGCAATTTTGTAATGATCGCAGTAAATATCCAGGAAAAAAGCTCTGCTGTTAAGGAGTATATTCAAAAAAACAAATATACTTTTCCTGTTATTCTTGATGAAAATGGAGAAGCTGCATCTAAATATCAGATCAGGTCAATTCCCACCACCTTTATTATAGATACAAAAGGGAAAATTGCAGGGGTTTTTACAGGGTCAAGAGATTGGAATTCCAATGATGTTGTTAAAATTTTTAAGGAATTATCAAAGTAAAATTATTTTGTTGGCATGCCGCGCCAGCTATAAACAAGCTTGGGAAATCGTTCGTTAGCGAATGATTTATTGGAAATTATGAGAAAATTTAAAATTGGGCTATTTTTACTTTTTATCTTTTTAATTTGCGCAGCATCCCCCACTATTAATGCTCAGATACATACGCCGCAGGTACTGCAGGCCCCGGAGCCTGAAATATATTTAGCTGCTAATAAAAATAATAAAAATTTACTTGAAATATCCCTTTTATATAAATTTCCCGATAAATTTCATCAGACTTATGATCCTGATTTTTTTAAGGCAGAAATAATATCTCCTGGTGAGTTTTCAAATTATAAGATTTTATATCCTAAAGGACTTACCAAAGAAGGGATAGTAAATTACTACGAAAGTGCCCTTCTAATTATTGAGGTTGATATAACGTCTGTTTCCAATGGTATTTATGATGCAGTTATTGAGGCAGGATACCAGCTCTGCGATGAAAGTGGCGTATGCTATTTGCCAGGCAAAAAATTAATATCTTCCAGGATCGAAATTGATCGCAATTATGAATTTCAGGCAGCATCAATAAATATATTAAAATATATCTTATTTGCTTTTATTGGAGGATTTCTTCTCAACTTAATGCCCTGTGTATTTCCCCTTATTGCAATAAAAGCTGTATCCCTTACGCTTCAATCAAATGATGATAAAAAGAAAATTCTTTTCTCATCATTAAGTTATGGAGCTGGAATTATAGTATCGCTTATTATAATTGCTCTATTTTTAATAATTTTTAAAACTTCCGGCAATTCGATTGCTTGGGGATTTTATATGCAAAATCCTAAATTTGTTATTTTCCTTGCAACTGTAATATTTATTTTTGCGCTTTCAATGTTCGATATATTGCCAATAATAATCCCGGCTTTCGTTGGGACAGTCTCAAACTTTGCCGTAGCAGGAGCAGAAAAACTCAGGGCTGCACCTGATCAATCTTTAGCTAAAAAATATGCAGGCCATTTCCTTACTGGAATTTTTGCAGTATTTATCGCATCTCCATGCACAGCTCCCCTGCTGGGCTCTGCAATAGCTTTTGCACTATCAGCAAATACTATTATTATTCTTATTTTTTTTATTTTTATTGGAGCAGGTTTTGCAACCCCTTTTATGTTATTGGGTTTTTGTCCAAAACTTATAAAAAAACTGCCCAAACCAGGAAAATGGAACCTTGTATTAAAAGAAGTTATGGGGTTTATATTGATTGGTGTAGTAATATATCTTATCTCTCCTGTTATAAAAAAATATCCGGAAAATGCAGCAAAAATATTTTATTTTTTCTTTATATTAGTCTTTGCAGTGTGGTTTTACGGTAAAGCAGTTTATTCAGGAATTTCTGCGAAAATAAAAAAATTATCATTTTTTATATTAATAATAATTATTATTTGCAGTTGGTTTTTTTTAGTTGGTTTCATAAAAAAAGATTATGAAAATGGGGAAAAACATCACAAAACTTATTTAGAAAAAGGGTATATAAAACAATTTTCAATTGAACTTTTGACAAACCTTAACTCGCAAAATATACCTGTTTTTATAAATATTTATGCAGATTGGTGCACAACATGTAAAATCAACGATGCTATAGTCTTTTCTTCCAGGGAAATAGAAGATTTTTTTATTAAAAATGGAATAATTATGCTTAAAGGTGATTTTACTGAATACAATAGTGAAATAGCCAAGTGGATGAAAGAGTTCAATAAAGCAGGTGTTCCTGTTTATGCTTATTACCATAGCTCAAAAGATAATTCTAATCCTGTTTTTTTCCCTGAAATTCTTACAAAACAGGCTATTATAAAAAAAATATCAGATACCTATTAAAATAATATTTCTTTATGTATACAATGATATAAAATTAATTTGCTTGGTAAATTACAAGGCAAGGAGTTATTATATGAAAGATATTAAAGACCTATTACCGCATAGAGAACCTTTTCTTTTTGTTGATGAAATAGAAAAATCAGATGAAAAAGAAATTATTGCATATAAAACATTTACGCCATCAGAATATTTTTTTAAAGGACATTTTCCGGATTATCCTGTAGTACCGGGCGTTATTCTTGTAGAAACAATGGCGCAGGCCGGAGGTGCAGGAATAAGCCAAACAGGATTGCTTGGTAACGCACTTTTCTTTTTAGCAACTGTTGATAAGGCAAAATTCAGGAAACAGGTAAGACCCGGAGATAAAGTAAAGCTGGTTATAACAAATGTAAGGATATCAAAAGCAATGTTAAAACAATCAGGCAAAGCATATATCGGCGATGAGTTGGCAGCAGAAGCAGAATGGCTATGCCTTGTGCAAGCAGAGGGAAATAAATGACAATAACTAAAAGAGTAAAAGAAACTACTCTTAAACATCCTGATGTTGCTGCAATTTATTCAAAAAATAAAGAAGGAATATTTGAGAAGATAAATCAAAAGGATTTTTATAATAAAATAGCAATTGCAGGAGCAGGATTTCTTGAAATAGGAGTTAAGAGAGAAGACCATATAGGAATTATTTCCGATAACAGAAAAGAATGGCTTATATCTGATCTTGCTATTATGGGAATAGGCGCTGCAGATGTTCCACGTGGTTCTGATTCAACAACACTTGAAATAGTATTCATACTTAACCACGCTGATTGCAAAACAGTAATAGCAGAAAACAGCGCTCTGGCTGTAAAAATACTTGATAATAAAAAGGAGCTTCCGCTTCTTGAAAAACTTATTATCTTTGATAACAACAATAGCTCTCTTGTTGATGAAAAAAAAGGAAACATTAATGTTATTACTTTTGATGAAGTAATGGTATTGGGGCAAGATAAACTTGAAAAAGATAGCGAAATATTTGAGAGAGAACTTGAAAAAGGGAATCTGGATGATGTTGCTACTATAATTTATACCTCCGGAACCACAGGAGTACCAAAAGGGGTTGTCCTTACACACAGGAATTTTTTATTTCAAATAGACAGAATTACAGGTAAATACCTTTTTATATACCCTTCAAATATTATGATGAGTATTCTCCCTATTTGGCATTCATTTGAAAGAACATGCGAATATATCTTTCTTGAAGCAGGTGGCACAATAGCATATTCCCAGCCAATAGGATCTATACTTATAGCTGATATGGCTACTATAAATCCTCATTGGATTATATCTGTTCCAAGAGTATGGGAAGGGGTAAGGAGCGCAATCTTAAGAAAAGTCAAGAAAACTAATAAAATATCTAAAATACTTTTCAAGTATTTTATTTTGATTGGAGAACTTTATAATGAGATGGTTGCAATGTTAATTGGAACTGTACCGCAGTTTCATAGACGAAACCGTCTTGTAGATATTTTTCTATCCATAATTCCTCTCATATTGCTATGGCCTATGAGAATGCTTGGGAAAATTATTGTATATAAAAAAATAAAAAAACTTTTTGGAAATCGTTTTGTACTGGGTATCTCCGGAGGAGGCGCGCTTCCATCTGGTGTAAGGAGATTTTTTAACGCAATAGGAATACAGGTCAATGAAGGATACGGACTTACAGAAACAGCGCCTATACTTGCTGTTTGTATGCACAAGAGGCCTGTTCACGGAACAGTTGGACCGCTCTTTCCGGATATTGAGTTTAAAGTGCTTAATAAAGAATTAAAGCCTGTACCTCATGGGAAACAAGGGGTGCTTTTTGTTAAAAGCGACCAGGTAATGAAAGGTTACTATAAAAATCAGGAAGAGACAAATAAAGTTCTTCAGGATGGCTGGCTTAACACAGGAGATATTGTTATTGCAACAATTAACCGCGAAATAAAAATAATAGGAAGAGAAAAAGAGACAATAGTTCTTAATGGCGGAGAAAATATAGAACCTGTGCCTATTGAAAATAAGTGTCTTGAGTCTGATTATATCGAACAAATTATAGTGTTGGGACAGGATCAGAAATTTCTAACAGCTCTTATTGTGCCAAATTTTGAACTTATTGAGCAAAAAGCTGTAGAATTGGAAATACCATACATGGATAAAGAAGAACTTGTATTATCATCCGGAATTAATGAGCTTATTGAAAAAGATATACGTTATCTAATTAATGCAAAAAATGGATTTAAACATTTTGAAAATATTTTCAGGTTTAAGCTTTTGTCAAAGCCTTTTGAAGTCGGAAAAGAACTAACTCCTTCTTTAAAATTGAAGCGGTCTGTAATAAATGAAATTTATGCAAAACAGATAAAAGAACTTTTTAAGTAATAGTTAAGAGAT
>WRFK01000120.1 GCA_009778835.1 Spirochaetaceae bacterium | reverse complement strand
ATAAAAAAAGCAGCATTGCTGCTTTTTTTATTGCCAAATTGCGCCCGGCGCGTTTCGCATTGCGACATGGATCGCGGCACGGATGCCGCATCTTACCCCAATTTTTTCCTATCATTGTTATCAGGATCTTTAATCAATTCGCTTATCGAAGAAACCAAACCTGCAATATTTTGAATCTCAGAAGGGATAATAATTTTCGTAGCTTTGCCATCAGCAACTTTTACTAATGCCTCAAGGCTTTGAAGCGCGATAACCTGGCTGTTAGGCTCTGCTTCCCTTATCATTTTTATTCCCCTTGCAGTTGCTTCCTGGACTTTTATTATTGCTTCTGCCTCCCCTTCTGCAGTCATTATTGCAGCCATTTTATCTGCTTCTGCGCGGAGGATCGTAGATTCCTTCTGCCCTTCTGCAACCAGAATAGCAGATTTTTTTTCTCCCTCTGCGCGGAGAATTGCTTCCCTTCTTTCCCTTTCCGCGCGCATCTGTTTTTCCATAGCTTCCTGAATATCTTTCGGGGGCATAATATTTTTTACTTCAACACGGTTAACTTTTATTCCCCATGCATCTGTAGCTTCATCAAGTATTGTTCTCATTCTTGTATTGATAACATCTCTTGAAGTTAATGTTTCATCAAGCTCAAGATCTCCAATTATGTTTCTGAGTGTAGTTGCCGTAAGATTTTCTATAGCAACGATCGGCTGCTCAATTCCGTATGTGTATAACTTTGCATCTGTAATCTGATAATAAACAACAGTATCGATCTGCATTGTAACATTATCTTTTGTTATTACAGGCTGAGGATCAAAATCAATAACCTTTTCTTTTAAAGAAACTCTCTTTGCGATTCCATCAATAATAGGCATTTTAAAATGAAGCCCCACACTCCATGTGGAAAGATAAGCCCCAAGACGTTCAATTACAAAAACATACGCCTGCGGAACAATTCTTATATTAGTAACAATAAGAATAACCAATAACGTTAATAAAACAACAATCAATGTCATACCTGATGTCATACTTACTCCTTTTTATTCCGTATATGGGTTTAATATTAAGACCATATACAATACGATAGGAACCAACATACCTCGCTCGTTATAACCAGGTTGCTGATTTTACAATTAACTTTACACCTTTTATTTCCATAATCTCAACTTTTTCTCCGACTTCAATTGTTTCGCCGGAGGCTGAGTCTGCAGACCAATCCTGCCCTTTTACTTTTACATGACCCGGAGAGATATCCTTAATTGTCTTTATTACAACTCCTGTTTCCCCAATAAGGCTATCTATATTAGTTTTATGTTTTCCGACTTTAAGATATTTTACGGCAATAGGTTTTGCCAAAATTGCCAGCACTATTGAAACAGATAAAAATACAATTATCTGCACAATAATAGAAAACTTAAGATACGCGCATATCATTGAAATAAAAGAACCAAAAGCAAACCATAGAGTTGTAAGATTAAACGTTACTAATTCAATTACAATAAAAATAATAATAAAGAAAAGCCAAACATAAAAAAGATTATAATCCGGAAATATAAAACTCATAATTTCTCCTCTTTTTTTACGTTGACATCCATTTGCGATACAGGAATTACAATGCCATTCTTTTTAAATTCCCTCCATATTTCGAGGTTGATCCATGCTTTGGCAGGTCCCCTTTCAACAACTTCATTTATTGTTGAATATAAAACCATCTCAATACCTGACCTGTCAAATTTAAAAACACGGGCATCTGGCTCATCATCTTTTTTTGAATAAGGGCTTCTTTTTGCTATCCCAATCAATATGGATCTTACCAAATCCACATCTGAATCATAGGAAACCATAACGCTGTTATCTATGGTTATAGTTCTGTCTTCATAGCTGTCATTATAAATAATATCTGAAATAAGAACAGAATTAGGAACTATAATAGTTTCATTGAAGCGTGTTGTTACAATTGAAGAAACAGAGTTTATTTTTGTGACAGTTCCTCTGTCTTCTTTTACATTTATAAAATCCCCTTCTCTTATAACTTTTGTAACCATAATAACAAATCCGGCAAAAATATTTGCAATAAAATTTTGCAGGCCAAATCCAAGTCCAATACCTAAAACACCAAGTATTACAGCAATAGAAGAAAGATTTATTCCTATTAATGATAATCCTATAATGAATACAAAAACAACAACACAATATCTTAACACTTTCGCGATAACAACTGTTCTATTGCTGCCTGGCTTAAAAAACATGCTTAAGTTGCCAAGATAAACATTGTTTATATCAGATTGTTTTTTTATATCATTTGTTAATGATGAACCAAGAAAAGAAGCATCTACTATTTTATATGTGATTTTTCCTATCCATACTGAAAAATAATATATTGGAACTATCATAATAAGAGTTAAAATAGATACCGAGCTATTCCCTGTTGAAAAGAAAGGCTGGTTAACTACATTAAATAATATTCTTAGATATTTTGTAAAATTTTCTCCAAATAAAATTTTTGCAATAAGAATAAATAATGTTATAAAAGCTATCCTTAAAATAGTTCTTATCCAAAAAACCAATTTCATTTTTTTATTATTAGTTAAACGTATTTTTGCAAATATATGGTAGATACAAAACATTATTGACTTGTAAGTTATAACAAGAAGTATTAAAGGGATAAAAAATTTAAATACTATGTGAACCAAGCTGCATGCAAGAGTTTCATTCTCTATTTTAAAAAGTTGTAATATAAAATATATTAAATAATCAATCATGATATTATATTATCTAATATAAGTGAGTTGATAGTCAATTCTCATAATTAATGAGAAGTTAAATAAAAATACAGAAGGAGAAATAATTTGAGTATATTTGAAGCTCTTATGCTTATATCCTTTGGGGCAGCATGGCCTGTTTCAATAGTCAAATCATGGAAATCTAAAACAACAAAAGGAAAAAGCCTTTTCTTTATGTTTATTATTGAACTCGGTTATATAGCAGGTATAGCACATAAAATTATTTATAGTATGGATATTGTAATAATTTTTTATATATTAAATTTTACAATGGTATTTGTAGATTTATTGCTCTTTTTTAGAAACAGAAGAATGGATATGCTTAAACAAAGTTAATTGTGGAATAAGCGGTGAGAATAAATTAGGTACTCCATACCCCCCCGAAAGGACCTCCCCGTTTCTTCTCACCGCCTTCTGCGCTTATCCCATAAAGCTCAGGCATCAGGAAGCACAGCGAGCAAGGTTAACTACATAAAATTATGTAAAAAAATAGTCCTGGTTTTAATTTCCCAGAACTATTTTAAAAGTCATAACTATATACAAAAAATATGCTATTTAATAATCAGCCTAAAGTATCTTTTTTTTCCGGCTTTTAACATAATTTCTCCATCCCTTATATAGGAAGAGCCAATCACCGCATCTATATCAGATATTTTTTCTTCTGATACTATTGCCCCGCCCTGGGTCACAAGCCTTCGAGCCTCTGCTTTTGAAGCGCATAAAGATGTTTTTGCAAAAAGATCAACAACATTGATTCCATTTTTTATTTCAGATTCAGGAATTTCAATCGAAGGAATCGAAGATTTATCTCCATCTGCAGAACCTCCGCCAAATGCAGCCCGTGCAGCTTCTTTTGCTTTTTCCGCCTCTTCCTGACCATGAATTATTTTCGTTATCTCATAAGCAAGAATTTCCTTAGCCTTGTTTACTTCCTGGTCTTTTAGTTTTCCAAGTTCCCGAATCTCTTCTCCGGGCATAAATGTATAAAGATAAAGAAATTTTTCAACATCTGCATCTGCAACATTTCTCCAGTACTGGAAAAAATCATACGGAGAAACAACATCGGGATTAAGGAATAGAGCCCCTTTTTCTGTTTTTCCCATTTTCTTTCCATCTGATCTTGTTACAAGAGGAAATGTAAGCCCCACAACTTCCTGACTATCCATTCTTCTTATAAGATCTGCTCCGGCAACAATATTGCCCCATTGATCATCTCCGCCTATCTGGAGCTCGCAGTTGTAATTTCTTCTTAAAATAAGAAAGTCGTATGACTGCAAAAGCTGATAGTTAAATTCAATAAACGACAATCCATT
This sequence comes from Spirochaetaceae bacterium, assembly GCA_009778835.1. Classification (GTDB taxonomy): domain Bacteria; phylum Spirochaetota; class Spirochaetia; order CADAEX01; family CADAEX01; genus WQTU01. The sequence continues at coordinate 1,305 of WRFK01000120.1, read as the reverse complement.
TTCAAGCCTCTGCTTATATGCCTCAAAACTCAACATCCTGTTTACAGAAAAATGTCTGCCGATCTCTCTAAGAAAATCTATATAGTTTAAATTTGCAAGCCAGTCTGCATTGTCCACAAGCATTGCCTTATTGTCGCTAAAGTCAATAAATTTTTCTATTTGCTTTTTTATTTTTTCTGCATTTGATTTAACTTCTTCATAAGAGATGATTTTTCTCATCTCTATTTTTCCCGAAGGATCTCCGATTCTCGCGGTTCCTCCTCCAACAAGAGCTATTGCCTTATGGCCTGCCTTGCTTAAATGAGCCATTGCGAAAAGGGGAACAAGATGCCCTGCGTGAAGGCTTGGGCCTGTTGGGTCAAATCCGCAGTAAAATGCAATTGGACCGCCTGAAAGTTTTTTATCAAGAAGATCTATATCTGTACATTGTTTTATAAAACCTCTTTCCTGAAGTAACGATAAAACCTGATTCATTTTTCCTCTCTCCTGTATTCTTTGTCCGCCTTCCTTATAAAATCAGGAATCTCGGCAATTTTTACCCTTACCTGCTCCATTGAATCCCTATAGCGCAAAGTTACTGTATTATCTTCCTTTGTCTGGTAATCTACTGTAATGCAATATGGGGTACCTGCCTCATCCTGGCGTCTGTATCTTCTACCTATAGCTCCGCCATGATCATAAAAAGTCGCAAAATTTTCACTAAGGTCTTTTTCCACTTTTTGCGCAATCTCAGCAAGCCCATCTTTTTTTACAAGAGGAAAAACTCCAAGTTTTACAGGGGCAACACAAGGATGGAAATGCATTACAACTCTTGTATCCCCTTCCTCTATTTGCTGTTCCTCATAAGCATCTGAAAGAACTGTAAGAACAGTTCTTGTAAGTCCTGCTGATGTTTCAATAATATAAGGAGTAAATTTTTTATTTGTTACATCTTCAAGATATGCCATATCTTTACCTGAAAATTCAGCATGCCGGGAAAGATCATAATCTGTCCTGTTATGAATACCTTCAAGTTCCTGCCAGCCCATGGGGAATTCATACTCAATGTCAAAAGCTACTTTTGCGTAGTGAGCAAGTTCTCCGGGACCATGCTGATGGAATCTTAGCTTATCCTGTCTTATCCCAAGTTTTTTATAATATTCCCACCGTTCATTTTTCCAGTATTCAAACCATTTATCATCTTCTTCCGGAGCAATAAAAAATTGCATCTCCATTTGCTCAAATTCACAAGTTCTAAATATAAAATTTTTGGTAGTTATCTCATTTCTGAATGCTTTTCCAACCTGGGCAATACCAAATGGAATT
>WRFK01000119.1 GCA_009778835.1 Spirochaetaceae bacterium | reverse complement strand
TTTCAACAGAAGGAAATCCTTTTATTATTGGCGGCGCATCTGTTTATAAACAGGCATTGCCTCTTGTCAAAAAACTTTATATTTCTTTTGTCAAAAAAAGTCATGATGGAGATGCTTATTTTCCTGAGTTAAATTTCAACGAGTGGGAACTTGTAGAAGAAAAAGATTTTCAAGATTTTGTTTGGAAGTTATTTACCAGAAGATGAGTTCTTGCTTTTATTCATACGCCTGAGAGTCATGGCAATTATAAAAAGAGATACAGCAGAAATCAATAATGCTATACTGGCAATCAATTCAAAAAACATTTTAACCTCCACTATTGATGGCGCCTAAGAATTCTGGCAATCAACTTAAGAGAAATACCAATGAACAATAATGCTATACAAACAATCAACTGAAAAAGCATTTTAGCCTCTACAATAATAATACCATATACAAGCAATATTTCTATATTGCTTTTAAAATTTCCATATTCTTTTTCATAAATCTTGCTGCTTTTTGAATTGATAAACGAAACATCCAAGTTAATTATCTGTTGACAATGTGCATACAATGCAATACATTATGAATAAAGGGAAAATTATGGCAAAAACAGCGAACTTTAACATGCGAATAGATCCTCAGACCAAGCTGGGAGCAGAAAAATTATTTTCATCTTTCGGAATCACAATATCCGATGCGGTAAATATTTTCTTGCGACAATCGCTTATGGTACGTGGTCTCCCTTTTGAAATGAAGCAACCACGTTACAATATTGAAACAGAAGCTGCCATGCAGGAAGCGCGAGATATTATAAGTAGAAAGAAAAAGACAAAGAAATACTCCTGCGCCGATGAATTATTTGCAGAACTGGATGCAGAGTATAAAGCAGAAAGCAATAAAAAATGTTAACTTTGCATACAACCGGACAATTCCGTAAAGATGTAAAACTGGCACGGAAACGTGGCCTGGATATATCTTTGTTAAAATCAGTGATTCAAACGCTGCTTGAAGAAAAGCCACTAGCTGCAAAACACAAGAATCATTTACTCGTAGGAAACTATGCTGGATTCAGGGAGTGCCATATTCAACCTAATTGGCTTTTAATTTATATTATAGATAAAGGTCGGTTGATACTCACCGCTTCCCGGACAGGAACACACACCGACCTTTTCGATAAGAGGAAACGACAAAAGAAATCTTAATAGCCAGAAAGTTTTTACGTTGATTAGTAATTGATATACCCTCGACGTTCGTATGGTCTTATGGTCAAATAAAATTATAATTGCACTAAATAATTTATTAGGACAACCGAGGGAATAATCAAATAAGCGAAATAACCTTATGGAAAACAAAAAATTAAAATCCCGGCTGGGTGTCTAATGTTTGGCAAAGCCCCCCTAGGCTGAACGTCCGAAACGACCCCAGCCAGCTATTAGTAGTATTATCTAAACAACTCTAATCGGCAAGATGATAAATCTCCAAATCAGTCTTTGCGACGGGGATGGTGATTGGCGCGTGGTTGCTTGCTTTGAATAACAGACCCGGATTTATATCGGGTTGATGCAACAGCTCCTTTTGCAGAAATCAGCGCTTTTGAATGATTCCCAATCAAGTCTCTGCGGCCTGCTTTTTCAAGAGCTTTTTTTACAAGAAAGTAATTTTCCGGTTTATGAAAATGAAGCAGCGCTTTCTGCATACGCTTTTCCTCTTCTGTCTGCGGGATATAGATTTTTTTTAGTGTGAATGGATCAACTCCTGTATAGTACATGCAGCTTGAAAGAGTTCCTGGAGTAGGGTAAAAATCCTGCACCTGATCCGGGATAAATTTATTTTCTTTAAGATACAGGGCAAGCTCTATTGCATCTTCAATTGTTGATCCAGGGTGCGCAGAAATAAAATATGGAATGACATATTGTTTTTTCTCCAATTTTTCATTTTCTTTTTTAAATCTAAAAAGAAATTCTTCATAGATTTTTATTTTTGGTTTTCCCATAATCTTAAGAACTTTATCCGAAACATGCTCAGGCGCTACCCTAAGCTGGCCGCTTATATGGTGCTCACAAAGCTCTTCCAGAAAATTTCCTTTTTTTCCTGAGGAAACATCCGGGTCAAGTAAAAGATAATCAAATCTTATTCCAGACCTAATAAATACTTTTTTTACCTTATCTATTTTTCTTAGTTTTCTTAGTAACTCAATATAATCCTTGTGGCTAGTTTCAAGATTTTTGCATGGAGAAGGGGTAAGGCATCTGCGATCGCAGCACCCTTTTTCAAGCTGATTTTTGCAAGAGGGGTTTCTGAAATTTGCTGTTGGTCCACCGACATCATGTATATATCCCTTAAAATCCTCCATGCCTGCAATTTGCCTGGCTTCTTCCAGAATGGAGTTATGGCTCCTGCTTGATACCCTTTTTCCCTGATGAAAAGTAAGTGCGCAAAAACTGCAACTGCCAAAACACCCCCTTGAGCTTGTTATACTGAATTTTATTTCCGACAAAGCAGGAACTCCGCCGCTGCTGTCATAAGATGGGTGCGCTTCTTTTATAAATGGAAGAGCATATATGGCATCAAGTTCTTCTGTTTTTAAGGGAAAGGCAGGTTTATTTTGTATTACGTACTGTTCCCCTGTTTTTTCCGCAAGAACAGAAGCTGTTACAGGGTCGTTGTTTTGATAGGCAGTAGAAAAATTCCGGGCAAATAATTCTTTATCTTTTGAGGCTTCTTCATAGGAATAAAGATACTTGATATCATTTTTGGCAATTTCTGCTTCTTCCGGCTTTTGGGACATTCTGCAGACAGTTCCTCTTACATCTGTAATTGTTTTTATATTTTCCCCATTTTTAAGCCTTCCTGCGATTTCTTTTATACTGGTTTCACCCATTCCGTAAACAAGAATATCAGCTTTTGAGTCAATAAGTATGCTCCGTCTTATGTTATTGCTCCAGTAATCATAGTGGGAGAGCCTTCGTAAAGATGCTTCAAGACCACCAAGGATAATGGGAATATTGCTGTAAGTTTGCCTTATTGCTGATGTATATACAATTAGAGCTCTGTCCGGGCGTTTTCCGGGAATTCCTCCAGGAGAATAGAGATCTTCTCCCCTTATTTTTTTGAATGAGGTATATTTTGCAACCATTGAATCAATATTTCCGGAAGTTACAAGAAAACCCAGGCCAGGAGAGCCAAAAGTTTTAAATGCTTCGGGGTTTTTCCAGTCAGGCTGGGCAATAATTCCTATGGAGTACCCCTCTTTTTCAAGAAGTCGCGCTATTATTGCTGCTCCGAAGGAGGGGTGGTCTACATAAGCATCCCCGGTAACCAGGATAAAATCAACTTTTTCCCAGCCTCTTTTTTTGGCTTCTGTTATATTGATTGGCAGAAAATCTTTCATAATATATTTTGATACGTCTTATAAAAATAAATGTCAATTTGTTTAAAAAAATCTAAAAAAATAAAATTTGACTTATGGAGTTTGTTCTGGTAATATTTTATATCCTCGTTTTATTATCAAGTGTAATAATGTCCATAACATGAAAAATTATCACTTTAAATTTTTGATTATGGTACAACTATGCTCTTGTGAAGGAGTTAAGGGTAGGTGGCTAAAACAGGTTTTCCTATTGTTCATTTTTATGATCAAGACTTTGTTGATATATATAACAAAACCTGGACATGGCTTCACGATTTCTGGAAAAAAGGGACAAAAAGGAATTCATTCCAGCAAAGATATTTTAATTACCCTAACAGTAATTGCATAAGCCAGTATGAAGCATGTCTTTCAGTCTTTTTTTTAGTATACAGCAATAATATACTTCCCCCTTTTTCGGCTTTGGATAACTTTTATTCCAAACAGGAGGAGTCCGGCGCAATCAGGGGATTATATAAAGAAGAAGATGGGAAGCCTCTTTTCAGAGAAGATAATCCGGAAGGGGTACATCCCCCTCTTTTTGCCTGGGCTGAATATAATCTTTATCATAAAATAGGTATTAAAAAAAGGTTAAAGGAAGTTCTTCCAATACTTGAAAAATATTACAGTTGGCTTGAAGCAACATTTCAGAAAGAGAATGGTCTGTATGCAACACCTCTTGCTTCTGTTGAAATGGGCAATACTCCAAGGGAAAAAGCCCAGTACCTTATTGATTTTAATGCAATGCAGGCAGTAAATGCTCTTTATACATCTGCTATTGGCGATATTCTTAATGATAAAGAAATAAGTTTTAAATATAAAAAGAAATATTTTTCGCTTAAGACCAGGATAAATTCTCTCATGTGGGATAAAGAGAGTGGTTTTTACTATGATCTTGATGCAGAAGGCAAACTGGTAAAAATAAAAACCATAGCCTCTTATTGGACTCTTCTTGGAGAAATACCAAATGAAGATAAAGCTAATTCCATGATCAGTAAACTTTCAAGTGGAGAGTTTGTCACTGAAAATCCTTTCCCGTCTATCTCTACAGATTCTCCTTTTTTTAGCGAAGATGGTAATGGATTTCGAGGTTCTGTTTTTCCGCATTTTACATTTATGGTTGTTAAAGGTCTGGAAAAATATGCAAGAAATGATCTTGCCAGAGAGTGCGCCATAAGGCATCTTTATTTTATTCTTGATACTCTCCATCCTGATGGAGAAAAAAAAGGCAATATTTATGAAGCCTATCTTCCCATGCGGGAAGGGTCTGCAAAGCCTGTTGAAAAAAATGGAAGCTTTCCAAGAGAACTTTTTTTAAACTATACAGCGCTAAGCACAATTACGCTTATGATTGAAAACGTTATAGGACTTTATATAAGCCTGCCAAGAAAGACAGTTGACTGGATTGTTCCTACTATAGAAATAATGGGCATAGAAGATTTGTCTCTCAAGCGCAATATGATAACAATACTTGCCAACAAGAGCGGACGGGGCTGGGAAATAAGGCTTGAATCGGAAAAACTATACTATTTTACAATTAATATAATCGGAGTTAAGAAGAAGACGCTTCCCATACCTTCGGGAAAATGTTCCATGCTAATCGATAAACTGTAATTCCCCTGCGCTGCGCTCAAGCTGCAGAGAAATAAAAAAACCGCCTTATATATTTTTACAAAGCGGTTTTTGTTATTTTGAGTTAATATCAATTTTACTTAAGCATACTCATGAGTTTTTCAGAAACATCCTTAACATTTCCGACTCCTTCAAGTTCAATATATTTTGTCCCTTCTTTCTTTGCCAGATCTTTGAAAAAATATGCTGCTGCAAGTGTTCCACTTTTTTTATCATAGTAAATATCATGTCTTTTATTTATTGCAGTTTCATCCTGGTCATCTGCTCTTGTCGAGAGGTTGCCTCCGCAAACCCTGCATATGTCGCCATTTGGTTTTATAGCATCAAAATAGATGTTGTTGGGATGGTTGTTATCATTTGCGCAAAGTCTTCTTCCCATAATTCTCTTTC